>DASXIP010000621.1:0-1512 GCA_036497875.1 Caldimonas sp. | reverse complement strand
GAACGCTTCGACGAGTTCACCTTCCAGGCGAGCGGACCCGAGGCGATCCTCGTCCCGTTCGCGCGCGGCGAGGGCGTGCTCGCGTTCGGTGCCCATCTCGGCAGCTTCGAGGCGCTGCGCATGATCGGCCACGAGAAGGGCTTGCGCGTCGCGATGATCATGTACGAGGACAACGCGCGCCTCATCAACGAGACGCTCGCCGCGCTGGCACCGAACAGCGCGCTGCGCACGATCGCGCTCGGCCGCGTCGACGCGATGCTCGCGCTGCGCCGCTGGCTCGACGAGGGCGGCGTCGCCGGGCTGCTCGCAGATCGCACGCTGGCGGCGCACTCGCAGCGCTCGAAGGCCGTCGCGCTGCCGTTTCTCGGCGCGCCGGCGCTCTTTCCGGACGGCCCCTTCCGCCTCGCTGCCATGCTGCGGCGCCGGGTCGTCTTCATGGCGGGCGTCTACCGCGGCGGCAGCGACTACGAGCTGCGCTTCGTCGACCTGGCCGACTTCAGCGCGTTGGGCGCGAACGGGCCTCAGGCTGCCGCCGCGCGCGACGCCGCGGTCCGTGCCGGCCTCGAGCGCTACGTCGCGACGCTCGAGGCGCTGTGCCGCGAGGCGCCGTACAACTGGTTCAACTTCTACGACTTCTGGGCCGATGCTGCGCCGCTGCCTTCGCACGACCCCGCGGCCTGAGCGCCGCCGCGCCGTCGCTGCGATGCTCGCTGCGGTGTCGCTCGGCCTCGCGCTTTCGCCTCGTGCCGCCCCCGCCGCAGAGGCGTTCGACCTCGAGGCGCTCACGACGCTGCTCGGTCGCGTCCGCTCGGGCGAAGCGACGTTCGTCGAGACGCGTCGCATCGAGATGCTCGACCGCACGCTCGTCTCGTCGGGTCGCCTCACGTTCAAGGCGCCCGATCTCTTCGTCCGCGAGACGCTGAAGCCGCGCCACGAGAAGCTCGCCGTCGACGGCAACACGCTGACGATGAGCCTCGGCGACCGCAGCCGGACGATGCAGCTCGACGCCTCCCCCGAAGCCGCGGTCATCGTCGAGGCGATCCGCGGCACCTTGACGGGCAACCGCGCCGCGCTCGAGCGGCTGTTCGAGACCGCGGTGTCGGGCGATGCGCGCCAGTGGGCGCTCGAGCTCGTGCCGCGCGACCTGCGCCTGCGCGGCCAGGTCGCGTCGGTCCGCGTCTCGGGCCGCGAATCGATGGTGCAGGAGGTCCGGGTTCTGCTCGCCGACGGCGACCACTCGGTGATGACGATCGCGCCGATTGCGGCCAGCCGCGGCGCGGCGTGATGCCGACGCGATGAGCGAAGAGACCCGGGGCGCGGCGTCGCGCGCGACGACGGTCGCCGTCTGGCTCGCCGGCGTCGCCGCCGCCGTCGTCGTCGCCTGGCGGAGCAACTACGTCGCCGACCTGTCGGCATTCTTGCCAGCAGCGCCGACGCCCGAGCAAGCGGTGCTGCTCGACCAGCTGAAGAGCGGAGCAACGTCACGCCTCGTCCTGATCGGCATCGAGGGCG
>DASXIP010000620.1:0-2406 GCA_036497875.1 Caldimonas sp. | reverse complement strand
GGACCTGGCTCCTCGCGTGCAGCACGGGGCTGGCATTCGCAACCTCGGGACTCCTCGGCGTCGTCCACGCGGCGTCGGTGGCGCCGGTCGCCGCCGAGAACGGCATGGTGGTCACGGCGCAGCACCTCGCGACCGAGGTCGGCGTCGACGTGCTGCGCCGCGGCGGCAACGCGATCGACGCCGCGGTCGCGGTCGGCTACGCGCTCGCGGTCGTCTACCCGGCCGCCGGCAACCTCGGCGGCGGCGGCTTCATGACGCTGCAGCTCGCTGACGGCAGAAAGACGTTCCTCGACTTTCGCGAGCGCGCGCCGCTCGCGGCGACGGCGAACATGTACCTCGACTCCGCCGGCAACGTCATCAAGGGATCGACGACGACGGGCCACCTCGCGGTCGGCATTCCCGGCTCGGTCGCGGGCTTCGAGACGGCGCTCGCCAAGTACGGGACGATGAAACGCGCCGACGTGATCGCACCGTCGATCCGTCTCGCGGAAGGAGGCTTCGTCCTCGACCAGGGCGACGTCGAGCTGCTCGCGACTGCGACCGACGATTTCAAGGTCGACCCGGCGACGCGCGCGATCTTCCTCAAGCCCGACGGCTCGCCGTTCCAGCCGGGCGATCGCCTCGTCCAGCGCGACCTCGGCCAGACGCTGCGCCAGATCCGCGACGCGGGCGCTGCCGGCTTCTACAAGGGCCCCGTCGCGCAGGCGATCGTTACCTCCAGCCAGGCCGGCAAGGGCATCATCACGCAGCGCGATCTCGATGCGTACAAGGTGCGCGAGCTCGCGCCCGTCGAGTGCGACTACCGCGGCTACCACATCGTGTCGGCGCCGCCGCCGAGCTCGGGCGGCGTGGTCATCTGCGAGATCCTGAACATCGTCGACGGCTATCCGCTCAAGGACTGGGGATTCCGCTCCGCGCAGGCGATGCACGTGCAGATCGAGGCGATGCGCCACGCGTACGTTGACCGCAACAGCTACCTCGGCGACCCGGACTTCGTGAAGAACCCGCTCGACCGGCTGCTCGACAAGGCGTACGCGGCAAAGATCCGCGCCGCGATCGATCCGCAGAGGGCCGCGGTCTCGCAGAACCTGAAGCCGGGCGTCGCGCCGCACGAGGGCAGCAACACGACGCACTATTCGATCGTCGATTCCAAGGGCAACGCGGTGGCGGTTACCTACTCGCTCAACGACTGGTTCGGCGCGAAGGTCACGGCGTCCGGCACCGGCGTGCTGCTCAACGACACGATGGACGACTTCACCGCCAAGCTCGGCGTGCCCAACATCTACGGGCTCGTGCAGGGCGAGGCGAATTCGATCGCTCCGGGCAAGACGCCGCTCTCGTCGATGAGCCCGACCATCGTGACGCAGAACGGCCAGCCGGTGATGGTGGTGGGCACTCCCGGTGGCAGCCGCATCATCACGGCGGTGCTCGAGACGATCATGAACGTGATCGACTACGGCATGAACGTGCAGGAGGCGATCGACGCGCCGCGCTTCCACCAGCAGTGGCTGCCGAACACGACCAACCTCGAACGCTTCGCGATCAGTCCCGACACGCAGCGCATCCTCGAGGGCATGGGCCACGTTTTCGCGGGGCCGCAACCGGCCAACCACGTCGTCGCCATCCTCGTCGGCGCACCGACGCTCGGCGGCAAGCCGGTCGGCAAGAACCGCTTCTACGGCGCCAATGACCCGCGCCGCAACACCGGGCTCGCCCTCGGCTACTGACGCAAGTTCGGCGCGACGCCGCCGCTCACGACGACGCCTTTCGCGCCGACTTCCGCGCTGTCTTGCGGGCACCGGTCGTGCGCGATGCCGTCTTCTTCGCAGGGACCTTGCTGCCTGCGCGCCGCGCCTCGGAGAGGCCGATCGCGATCGCCTGCTTCCTGCTCGTCACCTTCTTGCCGGAGCCGCCGCTCTTCAGCGTGCCGAGCTTGCGCTCGTGCATCGCCTTCTCGACCTTCTCCGACGCCTTGTTGCCATACGTCGCCATCTGCGTGTCCTCGTTTCTCGTGGAACGTGGTCTTGCTGGTTGGCAGTCGACGTGCCCGCTGGCGCGAATGCGGCCTGCGACGCGTGCGACGATGCCTCAGAACACGCGCGTCGCCAGCCACGTGAAGCCGGTGAACGCGGACCAGACCGGCGCCCCGGCACGTAAGCTGCGCGCGGCGCCGGCGTCGACGACGAACCGGCGCGACACGTTGTAGCTCGCTGCGACGAGCAGCTGGCGCGTTCCCTCGACGCCGCCCTGACGCGTTCCCGAGAGCTCGCCGACGACGTTCCAGCGGTCGTCCAGCGCGCGCGACAAGGCGGCGGCGAACAGCCACTGCGTTCGCGACGTCCCCGCGTCGGGGCCGCCGAGGCGGGTCGCCGCAACGTTGATGTCGCTGTGCCAGACCGACGCGAA
>DASXIP010000619.1:0-1717 GCA_036497875.1 Caldimonas sp. | reverse complement strand
CGGCGCTGCGTCACCAGCAGGCCGAGTGGATGGTCGCGGACGAACGCGCGCAGCACCGCGGGACGCGCCTCGCTGAAGTGGGCTGGCAGATACATCGTCGTCGCGAAGGAAGTGGCGCCGGCAGCCAGTATGGCTGCGTTCTTGTCTTCGGTGACGGAAGTCGGCGTCGCGATCGCTCTGCGGCCGGCAACGCCCGCTCGACGTCCTTGACGATCGATCTCGGCTTGGGCCGCGCTGAGCGCGGCGGCCGCTCAGCGCTTGCGGACCGTCAGGTTGTTGCCGCTACCTTGGTCCGCCGAGCCGGCGGTCGGTGCGCCGCGCAGCAAGGGCGCTTCGAGCATCTGGTCGCGCGACGACTCGACCTTGCCGGTGTCGAAGCGCGGCGACGTCACCGGACCCGTGCGGAATTCGCGGCAGTCGGCGTCGTCGGGGACGATGATCAGATAGCCGCCGGGGAAGCGCTCGCGCATCGCCTGCGAGATGCGCTCCGAAAGATCGACCGGCGAAACCGTCGACTGGAAGGCGAGACGGTTCTGGGCGTCGTAGACCGAGTAGCAGTTCGCTGCGTTCGCGACGCTCGGCAGCGCGAGCAGCATCGCCAGCGGGAGGCAGGCCTGGAGTCGGGTCGTTCGCATGATGAATCCGCCTGATCGTCGAAGCGCGAACATAGCGCCAACCACGATTGTTGTCATGCCCGCTCAGCGGTTCGCGCCGAGGCGACCGGCGGTCGCTCGCGTCGGCCCGGCGGTCGCCTTGGCGTTGCGTTTGCGGCATCGGATGATGCGATGACGGCGCCGCCGAGGCAGACGGCACCGTCGTAAACGACGGCCGACTGGCCGGGGGTCACCGCCCATTGCGGTGCCTCGAAGGCGAGCTCGAGCGCGCCGCCCGCATCGGCGCTCGCCAGCGTGCATGGCGCATCGGCCTGGCGGTAGCGGGTCTTCGCCGCGTAGCGCCCGGGCGGCGGCGGCGTTCCCGAGATCCAACTCGCATCGGCGGCGGCGAGCCGCTGCGACTGCAGCCACGGGTGATCGCGGCCGGCGACGACCCGCAGGACGTTGCGCTCGAGGTCCTTGCCGGCGACGAACCACGCCCGATGCTCTCCGCCCGAACGCGCCTTGCCGGCATCCTTGATGCCGCCGATGCCGATCCCTCTGCGCTGGCCGAGCGTGTAGAACGAGAGGCCGACATGGCTGCCGATCGTGCGGCCGCGGTCGTCCTCGATCGGCCCCGGCGCGGTGGCGAGATAGCGCGCCAGGAACTCGCGGAACGGCCGCTCGCCGATGAAGCAGATGCCGGTCGAGTCCTTCTTCTTCGCGTTCGGCAGACCGATCTCGGCGGCGATGCGGCGGACCTCGGATTTCTGCAGCTCGCCGATCGGAAAGAGCGTGCGCCCGAGCTGCTTCTGGTTCAGGCGGTGCAGGAAATAGCTCTGGTCCTTCTGCGCGTCGAGTCCCTTCAGGAGCTGGAACTCGCCGTCGGCCCGGCGTACGCGCGCGTAGTGACCGGTGGCGATGGATTCGGCACCGAGCCGGATCGCGTGGTCGAGGAACGCCTTGAACTTGATCTCGGCGTTGCACAGCACGTCGGGATTCGGCGTCCGGCCGCCCTGGTACTCGCGCAGGAACTCGGCGAAGACGCGGTCCTTGTACTCGGCCGCGAAGTTGACGTGCTCGATCTCGATGCCGAGCACGTCGGCGACGCTCGCCGCATCGAG
>DASXIP010000618.1:0-2325 GCA_036497875.1 Caldimonas sp. | reverse complement strand
GTTTCGCAAGCCCGCGCCGATCGAGGCCCGGATCAAGGCACCGGTCGTCGCGATCGTCGCTGAGGGCGATCTCGTCGTGCTGAGCTTCGCGCGCGAGAACCCCGATCCGAAGGATGGGACGCGCAAGTACACGACGACGTGGTTCGACATGTTCCGCCTCGAGGGTGGCAAGATCGCCGAGCACTGGGACCCGGCGCTGAAGCAATAGAGCCGACGCGCTTCAGATGACCCGGCGCTGGCGGCTCTTTCCCAAGTACGCGCTGCTGATCATCACGCTGGTCGGCAGCATGCTGGTCGCGAGTGGCGCGATCGGCCTCTACTTCTCGTGGCAGGAGACCAAGAAGCACCTGGTCGACCTGCAGGCCGAGAAGGCGCAAAACGCAGCGAACCGGATCGAGCGGTACATCGTCGACATCGAGCACGAGCTCAGCTGGACGGCGCTGCCGCGCGCCGATGCCGACGGCGATGCGCTCGAGCAGCGGCGCATCGAGTACCTGAAGCTGCAGCGCCAGGCGCCCGCGATCACCGAGGTCGTCTGGATCGATCCTCAGGGCCGCGAGCAGTTGCGCATCTCGCGTCTGGCGATGGACGTGATCGGCAGCGGCGCCGACGTTTCGCACGAGGAGCGGTTTCGCGTCGCCTCGGCGGGCGGCATCTATTACGGGCCGGTCTACTTCAGGAAGGGAACCGAGCCGTACATGACGATCGCCCGCCCGGCGGGCAGTGGCGGCGGCGTTACCGCGGCCGAGGTGAACCTGAAGTTCGTCTGGGACGTCGTTTCGCGCATCAAGATCGGCGAGACCGTCGCCTACGTTGTCGACTCGACCGGCACGCTGATCGCGCATCCCGACATCAGCCTGGTCCTGAAGAAGTCGGACCTGAGTGCGCTGCCACAGGTGGCGGCGCGTGATGCCCGTGCCGATGGGCCGCCGGTGGTGGCGCGCGACCTGAAGGGCGAAGAGGTTCTCTCCGCGCACGAGGCGATCCCGACCCTGCACTGGACCGTGTTCGTCGACTCGCCGCGCTCGGAAGCGTTCGCACCGCTCTATGCAACCATCCGGACGACGTCGCTGGTGCTCGTCCTCGCGCTCCTGATCTCGATCGCCGCGAGCTTCTTTCTCGCCCGCGCGCTGGTGCGGCCGCTGCGCGCGCTGCAGGAGGGCGCGGCGCAGATCGGCGCCGGCGATCTCGACCGCCACATCGAGGTTCGCACCGGCGACGAGCTCGAAGGGCTGGCCGAGCAGTTCAACCGCATGAGCGCCGAGCTGCGCGAGTCGTACGCCGGCCTCGAGCGCAAGGTCGAGCAGCGCACCGCCGAGCTGAGCGAAGCGCTCGAGCAGCAGACCGCGACGGCCGAGATCCTGCGCGTCATCAGCGGCTCGGTCGCCGACAGCCAGCCGGTCTTCGAGAAGATCCTCGAAAGCTGCGCGCATCTCTTCTCCAGCTCGGAGCAGGGCATCCTCCTGATCGGCGACGACGACCGCGTCTATCTCGCCTCGCACCGGGGCAGCGCCCGCGAGCGCCTCGCGCCGCTGTTCCCGTCGAACCAGGCGCCCGGCGCGTCGCAGACGATCTTCGGCGGCGAGGTCATGCACTTCCGTGACGTCCTCGCCGACCCCGACGTGCCGCCCGGCATCCGCGAGGTCGCCGAGGCGATCGGCACCGGCACGTTCTCGCAGCTGTTCGCGCCGCTCGTCTGGGAGGGCCGCGGCATCGGCTCGCTCTACGTCATCCGCCAGCCGCCGACCGGATTCAGCGACAAGGAGATCGGGCTGCTGAAGACGTTCGCGGCGCAGGCCGTGATCGCGATCCAGAACGCGCGCCTGTTCAACGAAACCAAGGAGGCGCTCGAGCAACAGACCGCGACCGCGGAAGTCCTGAACGCCATCAACAAGTCCCCGACTGACGTGCAGCCGGTCTTCGACGTCATCGCCGAGCGGGCAATGACCTTGTGCGATGCCCGGATCGGCGGCGTAGCGCGCTTCGATGGCGAACTGCTGCACCTGGTCGCGTACCACGGCGTCACCCCGGAAATCGCCGATGCCGTGCGCGCGACGTTCCCGATGCGGCCCGGGCGCGGCGCCGTGACGGCGCGCGCCGTCCTCGAGCGGGCACCGGTCCAGATCGCCAATGTGTTCGATGACCCTGAGTTCGCGCTGACCGAAGTGGCCGCCCGCGCGGGATTCCGCAGCTCCCTGGCTGTGCCGATGTTCCGCGAGAGCCAGGTCATCGGCTCGATCGTGGTGTCGCGGAGCGAGCCGGGCGCCTTCCCTGACAAGCTCGTCCGCTTGCTGCAGACGTTCGCCGACCAGGCGGTGATCGCGA
>DASXIP010000617.1:0-2074 GCA_036497875.1 Caldimonas sp. | reverse complement strand
GCGTCGCCTTGCGGCGGCGTCGCCTGGCGCGCCTTCGCACAAGCGTCGAGCCACGCCGGCGCCGGCCGCTCGCAGCTGCGCAGGAACACGCTCCAGAACTCGCCGACGCGATCGTCGCTCCAGCCGGGGAGCTCGCTCCATCGCACCGCCACCCAGTGGGCGCGTGGGCGCTCGATCGTCGCCGCGCCGAGATCGTCGCGGCTCGCCGGCGCCGCTTCGGCCGCGCGCGACGGCGGCGGCGCGGCGGGTGTCGTCGGAGTCGGCGTGCTCGAACAGGCGATGAGGACCGCGGCCGCCGTGGCCGCACCGAGGCGTCCTGTTCCTAGAATCTGCGCCGCCGCCAGCTGTCTGGCGCCATCGAAAGCGCGGGTCATGTGGCTCATTCTGCTGGAAGCCTTGGCGGCGCTCGCGCTGCTCCTCGTCATCATCTGGTGGACGATGTTCTCCGGCCGCACGCGCGGCGAGCGGCGCAACGACGACCGCGATCCGCCCGATGCCGCACCCTGACCGGGATCAGGGCACGAACGCGAGGACGAGGAAGGCGGCGAAGACCACGAGGTGGACCGCGCCCTGCAGCACGTTAGTGCGGCCGGTGCCGAGCGTGATCGCGCTGACCGCGAAGGTGAGCGCGAGCAGCACCAGGTCGGTGGGCGAGAGGCCAAGCTCGAGCGGAATGCCGAGCAGCACCGAGGCGACCGCGACCGCCGGGATCGTCAGGCCGATGCTCGCGAGCGCCGAGCCGAGCGCGAGGTTAAGGCTGGTTTGCATCCGGTCGGCACGCGCGGCGCGCACCGCGGCCCAGGTCTCGGGCAGCAGGACGAGCAGCGCGATGACGATGCCGATCACCGCCTGCGGTGCCCCGGCCGCGACGACGCCACTCTCGACCGCGGGCGACAGCACTTTTGCCAGGCCGATCACCGCCACCAGCGCGACGAGCAGCAACGCGAAGCTCGTCCACATGGCCGTGACGGTCGGCGGGGGCGCGTGCGCGGCTTCATCGCCAACGGCGTCGGGCGGCAGGAAGTAGTCGCGGTGGCGCACCGTCTGCACGAACACGAACGCGCCCCAGAGCACGAGCGACGCGGCTCCCGCGAACGCCAGCTGCACCCCGCTGTAGTAGGGGCCCGGCGTGCTCGTCGTGAAGCTGGGCAGGACGAGCGACAGCGTTGCCAGAGCGATCAGCGTCGCCAGCGCGGACGTCGCGCCTTCGAGGCGGAAGGTTTGCTCGCGATGGCGGATTCCGCCCGCGAGCAGACACAGGCCCGTCACGCCGTTGCAGATGATCATGATCGCCGAGAAGATCGTGTCGCGCGGCAGCGCCGCCTTGTCGGCGCCGCCGGGGAGCATCATCGAGAGGATCAGCGCGACCTCGATCACCGTGACCGCGAGGGCGAGGATCAGCGTGCCGAACGGCTCGCCGACGCGATGGGCGACGACCTCGGCGTGGTGGACCGCGGCGAGAACGGCGACGAACAGCGCCGGCACCGCGAGCGGCACCAGCAGCATGCCGAGCGGCAGGACGAGAGCCGCGCCGACCACGGCGACGGCGATGAGCGGCGCGGCGATGGACCAGCGGCCGGCCATTTGGAGTCGCGCGTCAGTGCAGCGCCGATGCGAGCGTCAGGCCGAACTCGGCGATCGTCGCCTCGAACGGTTGCGCGTCCTCCGACATGCAGAAGAACGTGCCGCGCATCGTTCCGTTCGGCGTCGCGATCCGCGTCCAGCTCGTGTACTCGAAGCTCTCACCTGACTTGAGCACTGGCTGATGGCCGACCACGGCGAGGCCGCGGACTTCGTCGACGTGGCCGGTCGCATCGGTGATGACCCAGTGGCGGGCGATGAGCTGGCCGGTGACGTCGCCGCTGTTCTTGATCGTCACCGTGTAGGCGAACGCGTACTGGCCCTTGTCGCGGTCCGACTGCTCGGGCAGATTGCGTACGGCAACGCTGGTCGTGAATTCGGGACGGGCCATGCGCGATTCTAGGTGGCGGCCTTCGATCGACGCTGCCGACATGCGCGAAGGGCGCACCTAGAATCGTCCCGGCATGCTGCGCCACCGCATCGCCCCGAGCAT
>DASXIP010000616.1:0-3841 GCA_036497875.1 Caldimonas sp. | reverse complement strand
CGCAAGAACGCAAGCAGCGACTCGACTCGCTCGCCGCGCGCGCCCATCGCCTGCAGCTTGCCGAGGAGCGACGCCGTCCCGGTGGCGAACGCGCGCGCAGCCAGCGCAAGGTACTCGACCTGCGCGTGTTGCTTGGCTGCGCCGGCGACGAGCATCTCGCCCCACGCCGCCTGTAACTGGCGCAGCGGGCCGAGCCCGAACGCCTCGCCGAGGCCGCCGAAGGTCCGCTCCATGCCGAGTGCGAGCTGCGAGGCACCGGGAAGCGAGTTCGCCGGCGCGCCCGGAAAGCCGGCCGCGAACGTCGATAGCGTGGCCGGGTTCGGCAACGCCGCGGCCATCGCCTCGACCGTGTGCGTGGCCGCCTGGGTCAACGCCTCGAACGGCTGGCCCGTGAGCGGCCCCTTTGCGAGCAACGGCAGATAGGCCTGGTAGACCTGCATCAGCACGCCTCCGAAGGCCGCCATCGCCTCGGCTATCTGATCGCCCGGGAATGGCAACGCCGCAGCGTCGCTGCCGCTGCGGCTCGCGCCCGACGCGGCAGGGTTCGCCGCCGGCGCGAGCATGCCGAACGCTTCCGGCACGGCCTTCAGCCACGTCGTGTAGAGCGCGCCGAGAGCGTCGCTCATGATTGCGCCGCGGCGCCGGCGCGCACCTGCTCGACCAGGCGCCAGCCGGCGTCGGCCATCGGCCGGGCCCGCGCACCGGTCGCCATCGCTTCCGGGCTGGTGGCATTGCCCTGGATGGCGCGCGCGCGGATGCCTTGCAGGATCGCGGCCATGCGAAACATGTTGAACGCGAGGTAGTAGTCCCACTCGTCGATGCCCTGCCGTCCGGTCCGGCGGCAATACGCGTCGACGTAGGCCGCTTCGCCCGGAATGCCGAGCTGCGCCAGGTCGGCGCCCTTGATGCCGCGGAACTCGTCGGCGGTGACGCGCCAGGGCATCACGTGATAGGCGAAATCGGCGAGCGGATGGCCGAGGGTCGAGAGCTCCCAGTCGAGGACCGCCAGGATGCGCGGCTCGGTCGGATGGAAGATGACGTTGTCGATCCGGAAGTCGCCGTGCACGATCGTCGTCTCGTCGCTTTGCGGCACGTGCTCGGGCAGCCACTCGATGAGGCGCTCCATCGTCGCCATCGGCTCGGTCTCGGCGGCGCGGTACTGGCGTGTCCAGCGCGCGATCTGCCGCTTCAGGTATTCGCCGGGCCGTCCGTAATCGGCCAGCCCGATCGCGGCGGGATCGATCGAATGCAGGGCAGCGATCACGCGATTCAGCTCGTCGTAGAGCGCGGCCCGTTCGGGCGCCGTGATCCCGGGTAGCGTCGGATCCCAGAACACGCGGCCTTGCACGTACTCCATGAGGAAGAACTCGGTGCCGATGATCGCCGGATCGTCGCCATGCGCAAGCATCGCCGGCACCGGCACGCCGCCGCCGGCGAGCGCGCGCATGATCCGGTACTCGCGATCGACCGCGTGCGCGGAGGGCAGCAGTGCGCCCGGAGGCTTGCGCCGCAGCACGTAGCGACGGCTGCCGGCGGTGACGAGATAGGTCGGATTCGACTGGCCGCCGGCGAATTGCTCGACCGCGAGCTCACCGGTGAACGGATGAACGCGGTCGCGCAGATAGGCGGCGAGCTTCGCGCGGTCGAACTCATGCTGCGCGGCGACCACGCGGGTGGTCGGTGAGGTGAGCTGCAGATCTAGATCGCTCACAGGCTGCTCACCAGATGGCCGCCATCGGCGAACAAGGTCGTGCCCGTGATGTAGGCGCCGGCCTCCGAGGCGAGCAGCAGGAGCGCGCCGTCGAGTTCCGAAGGCGAGCCGAAACGGCGCTGCGGAATGCGCGCACGCAGCCGCTCGCCCGCTTCCGAGGTGAGGAACTCGCGGTTCAATTCCGTCTCGACGTAGCCGGGCGCGAGGGCGTTGACGCGCACGCCGTGGCGCGCGAGCTCGAGCGCCATCGCCCGCGTCAGGTGCATGACGCCCGCCTTCGACGTGCAATACGGTGCGACGGCTCCGGCGACGCGCTCGCCGGTGATCGAGGCGATGTTGACGATCGCGCCATGCCGCTTCGCAGCGACCAGCCGGCGCGCGGCTTCCTGGGCGACGAGCCAGGCACCCTTGAGGTTGGTGTCGAGCACGGTGTCCCAATCGGCCTCGGTCTGCTCGAGGAGCGGCCGCGACACCGCGATTCCGGCGTTGTTGACGATGACGTCGGCGACGCCGCCTTCGGCCTCGATGCGGTCGAAGCCGGCCTTGACGCTCGCCAGGTCGGTGACGTCGAGCCGAACCGCGGTCGCCTCGCCGCCCGCGGCCTTCACCTCGGCCACCGTGTCGGCGAGCTTGTCGACGCTGCGCGCAGCGACGATCACGGCGGCGCCCGCCCGCGCGAGGGTGAGCGCGAAATGGCGTCCGAGGCCGCTCGAGGCGCCCGTCACCAGCGCCCGCCGCCCACGCAGCGTGAACCGCTGCAGCACATCCGTGGCGTCGGCGCTCATGCGGCCTGAACCGGCGGGTCGAGCGTTTCCTGCTCGATCGGAATGCGCAGCGCGTTGAGGAAGCGCGGCACCATCGCGTAGAAGCCGGCGGTGAGCGCGAGCTCGATGATCTCGCTCGGATCGAAGTGCTTCTTCAATTCGTCGAACACCTCGTCGGAGGTCTCGCCGCTCATCATCGCTTCGGTGAAGGCGAGCGCCGCACGCTCGGCGTCGGAATAGCGCGGCGATTCGCGCCACATCATCAGATCCTCGACCTGCGCGTGCGGCACGCCGCACTTGCGCGCCATTCGCTTGTGCTGATGCCATTCGTAGGCCGAGTTGCACAGCTGCGCGCCGCGCAGGATCATCAGCTCGCGCAGCGTTCGCGGCGTCGTGCAGTCGCGGCGCAGCGAATACGCGAACTCGATCCAGCCGGTGAGCATGGTCGGGTTGTGGCCGATGATCTTGTAGAGGTTCAGGAACTCGCCTTCGAGCTCGCGGATGCGTTGCTTGTTCGCCGCCGGAATCTCCACCAGCGGGAGACGGCTCTCCTGGTTGCTCAGATTCAGCTTCATCGAGGCTCCCTCGGCTCGGTCTGTCAAGCGCCCTGCTTCATGCGCTCGCGCAGCACGTTCTTCTGCACCTTGCCGGTCGCAGTCTTCGGCAGCGCGCCGAAGACGATGCGCTTGGGCGCCTTGAAGCGCGCCAGTTGCGCGCGCACGTGGTCGGTGAGCTCGGCGGCCGTGACGCCGGCACCGTCGCGCAGCGCGACGAAGGCGACCGGGACCTCGCCCCATTTCTCGTCCGCTGCCGCGACGACCGCGACCTCGAGCACCGCCGGGTGGCTCGACAGCGCCTGCTCGATCTCCACCGAGGAAATGTTTTCGCCGCCGGAGATGATGATGTCCTTGGCCCGGTCGCGCAGCTCGATGTAGAAGTCGGGGTGCATGACGCCGAGGTCGCCGGTGCGAAACCAGCCGTCGGGGCAGGCCCTGCGCGTCGCCTCGTCGTCGCGGTAGTAGCCGAGCATCAGGTTGTTGCCGCGCATCGCGATCTCGCCCATCGTCTGGGCGTCCGCCGGCACGTCGTTGCCCTCGCTGTCGACGACCCGGATCTGGCACGAGATCACATTGCCGACGCCCTGGCGCGATTTCAGGCGCGACTGCTCCGCAAGGCCGAGCCCCGACCACTCGCTGCGCCACTCGCAGACGACGCCGGGGCCGTAGGTCTCGGTCAGGCCGTACAGATGCGTGATGTCCATCCCGAGCTCGGCCAGACGTTCGAGCAGTGCCGGCGTCGGCGGCGCACCGCCGGTGCCGATGCGCACTGTCCGCGGCAGCTTCCCGGTTCCCGCCTCGGCATCCCA
>DASXIP010000615.1:0-4768 GCA_036497875.1 Caldimonas sp. | reverse complement strand
CGCACCTTCGGCCACGCCGAGAGGCGCGACGCCATCGCGCCGACCGCCTCGAGGCGGAGCAGGTCGCTGACGTCGGCACCGGCAAGGAAGGTCCGGCCGGCGGCAAAGCGCAGGTCCATCGCCAGCGCAATCGCCTCGAGCGCGGCTTCGTTGTCGGCTTCGGTGCCGGCCTGCAGGGCGGCGATCGCCACCGCCCGGTAGACGGCGCCCGAATCGAGCAGGACATAGCCGAGCTCGGCCGCGACCGCGCTCGCCAAGGTGCCCTTGCCCGATGCGGTCGGGCCGTCGATCGTCAGCACCGGGACGGCGTTTGGCGCCGCGACCGCGACCGCGAACAGCGCCTCGAAGTAGTCGGGCCAGGTCTTGCCGACGCAGCGCGGATCCAGAATCCGCACCGGCTGCGCCGATCCGTCGCAGGCGGCGGCGTTGAACGCGGCGAGCGACATCGCCATCGCCATCCGGTGATCGTCGTAGGTCGCGACCGTCGCCGCCCGCCAACGCGCCGGCGGCGTGATCGCGAGACTGTCGTCGCCTTCGATGACGGTCGCGCCGACCTTGCGCAGCTCGGCGGCCATCGCTGCCAGCCGGTCGGTCTCCTTGACGCGCCAGCTCGCGATGTTGGACAGCGTCGACGTGCCGTTGGCGAACAGCGCGAGTGCGGCGAGCGTCATCGCGGCGTCGGGAATGTGGTTGCAGTCGAGCGCGATCGGCGCGAGCGGAAAGCGCGTCCGTCGCACCAGCAGGGCATGCGGCTCGGCGTCGATCGTCGCGCCCATCGCCCGCACGGCATCGACGAACGCGATGTCGCCCTGGATCGAGTCGCTGCCGACGCCCTCGATGCGCAGCGGCCGCTCGCCGGCGGCGATCGCGCCGGCGGCGATGAAGTACGACGCCGACGACGCGTCGCTCTCGACGACGAAATCTCCCGGCGATCGCAGCCCGCTCGCCGCGCGGACATGAAAGCGCCGCCAGCCGTCGCGCGTCACTTCGACGCCGAAGCGTTCGAGCAGCCGTAGCGTGATGTCGACGTACGGCTTGGAGATCAGCTCGCCGGCGACTTCGATCGTCGCACCGGCCGCGCCCGCGTGCATTGGAAGTGCGAGCAGCAGCGCGGTCAGGAACTGGCTCGAGACGTCGCCGCGAACGACGATCGGTCGGTCGAGCGCAAGCGGACCCCGCGCGGCACGGATTGCGAGCGGCGGAAATCCGGGCGCACCGAGATCGTCGATTGCGCAGCCGATCGCGCGCAGCGCATCGACGAGATCGCCGATCGGCCGCTCGTGCATGCGCGGCGTGCCGCGCACCTCGAAGCGTGCGCCGGCGGCAGCGCCAAGCGCGAGCACGGCAACGAGCGGCCGCATTGCGGTGCCGGCGTTGCCGAGCCAAAGCGTCGCCTGCTGCGCCAGCGCCCGGCCTCCGAGCCCGTGGACGACGATCGCGCCAGCATCGCCCTCGATGCGGCAGCCGAGCTGCTGCAACGCCTCGAGCATGACCTGGGTGTCGTCCGAATGGAGCAGGCCAGAGATGTTGGTCGTCCCCGCGGCGAACCCGGCGAGCAGGAGGGCGCGGTTCGAAATGCTCTTCGAGCCGGGCACGCGCACCGTACCGGCGACGCCGGCGAGCGGCGGCAGGTCGAGGAAGCGGGTCGTGAACAAAGCGCGGCGCTGCGCTCGTCAGCGGTGCGTGTGCGGCGTCGCCGAGTTCATCTGCCAGCCGGCGCGGGCGTCGCTCGCGCTGCGGATGAGCGCCTCGAGCGCTTCCGTGTTGCCGGTCTTGATGACGTGCTCCATGGCGTCGAGCGTGTGGCGAAAGCGCTGCGTCTGCTTCAGGATCTCTTCGCGGTTGGCCATCAGGATGTCGCGCCAGACCGCCGGGTTACTTGCGGCGATGCGGGTGAAGTCGCGAAAGCCCGGGCCACCGAGCGACAGGTAGTCGCGCCCCGCCGGCTGGCGCGCGACCGCGTTGAAGAAGGCGAAGGCGAGGATGTGCGGCAGATGGCTGACCGCGGCGAACGCGGCATCGTGGTCTTCCGGGCTCATTCGGAGCACCTGCGAGCCGATCGCTGCCCAGGCATCGGTCGCCTTCTGGATTAGCTCGGGCGATGTTTTCGCGAGCGGCGTCAGGATGACCTGCCTGCCCTGATACAGCGCGGCGTCGGCGTGGCCGATGCCCGAGACTTCCTTGCCGGCGATCGGGTGCGCCGGCACGAACGAGCCGATCCGGTCCTTGAGGACGCGCCGCGCCGCGTCGACGACGTCGCGCTTGGTCGAGCCGACGTCCATCACCAGCGTGCCGGGCTCGATCAGGGCGCGGATCGCCTTGAAGGTCGCCTCAGTGGCTGAGACGGGCACCGCGATCAGGACGATGTCGGAGCCGGAGACCGCGAGCAGCGCCGATTCCGCCGCCGTGTCGATGATGCCGAGGCGCTTGGCCTGCTCGGTCGTCGACGGCGACTTGCTGTAGCCGATGACGCGGCGGACCATGTTGGCGCGCTTCATCGCGAGCGCGAACGAGCCGCCCATCAGGCCGCAACCGATCACGCCGAGCTGCTCAAACATCACTCGCTCGCAGTCGTCATCAGTGCGAGTCCACCGGATACGTCCCGAGCAGCTTGAAGAACGCGCACGTGTCGCGCAACTCCTCGAGGGCACGGGCGACGTTCGGCTGGTCGGGGTGGCCGTCGATGTCGACGTAAAAGTAGTACTCCCACTGGCCCGAGCGTGCCGGCCGCGACTCGAAGCGCGTCATCGATACGCCGTGCGCCTTCAGCGGCTGCAGCATGTCGTGGACGGCGCCCGGCCGGTTGGCGACCGAGACGACGAGGCTGGTGCAGTCGTGACCCGACGCCTTCGGCTGCGGGTGTGATGCCGGGTGGGCGACGATCGCGAAACGGGTCCGGTTGTGGGCGTCGTCCTGGATCGCCGGCGCGACGACGAAGAGGCCGTATTCGCTCGCCGCCCGCTCGCTGGCGATGCCGGCGAGCGCCGCGTCGGCACCGGCGAGCCGCGCGCCTTCGGCGTTGCTCGCGACCGGCCGCCGTTCGGCGTTCGGCAGGTGATGGCTGAGCCAGGCGTGGCACTGGGCGAGCGCCTGCGGGTGGGCGCAGACGGCGGCGATGCCGTCGAGCGCATCGACCCTCCGCAGCAGGTTGTGGCGGACGTAGAGGCTCGTCTCGCCGACGATTGTGAGGGGAGTCGTCAGGAACAGGTCGAGCGAGCGCGTGACGACGCCCTCGCTCGAGTTCTCGACCGGCACGACGCCGAAGTCGGCGGCCCCGGCGCTGGCCGCATGAAACACCTCGTCGGCGTTGGCGCATGGCAGGCGAACGATCGACGAGCCGAAATAGCCGAGCGCGGCGAGCTCGCTGAACGTTCCGGCCGGGCCGAGATAGGCGACCCGCGTCGGCGTCTCGAGCGATCGGCACGCCGACATGATCTCGCGCCAGATCGGCGCCACGCTCGGTGTCGGCAGCGGACCTGCGTTGGCCGCCTTCAGCGCGTCGATGACCGCCGCCTCGCGCTCGGGCCGAAACGCCGGCGAGCCCTCGGCGCGCTTCAGCTCGCCGATCGACGTCGCCACCGCCGCACGCCGGTTCAGCAGCGCGAGCAGCTCGCGATCGATCGCGTCGATCTGGGCGCGCAACGATTCGAGCTCGGCAGGCCGTGACGGCGCAGCGGCAGCCATGCGCGGCGAGCTACCTGCTCGCGGGGCGTGCCGGCGGGGTCGCGGCAGGCGCCGCGCTCGCCGGCGGAACGCCGAGAATGACCCGCACCCGTGCGTCGAGCGCCACCAGCTTCGGCTGGACGACCGGACCGGCTTCCTGCATCACCTGCTGAACGAAGCCGTTGCGAGCCTCGAGGGCGACTTGCTGGTATTTCTTGTTGGCGCCTGACTCGAGCCAGGTGAGCAGTGTCTTCAGCTCGTCTTCGCTCATCTTGGTCTCGAGCGCGACACCGAAGGTCGTCGGCGCGATCTTCAGGGCACGCTCGCGCACCACCGGGTAGGCATCGTCGACGTATTTCCTGACCTCCGCTTCGATCTGCTTGCCGATTGCCTCGCGCTTGTCAGGAGTGAACTGGCGCTGCATCGCCAGCCCCGCCTCCTGCATCATCTGTGCAGCCGGCCGCTCGACCAGGGCGCGCGCGACGCCCTCGATCTCGGCTTGTTGCAGTCGAAGGATGCGCTGCACGAGCTCCTTCTTCGCCGGGCTCGGCGCGGTCGTCGTCGTTGTCGTTTGCGCCGCTGTGGCGACGGCGAAAGTCAGCGCGACAAAGCCGGCGAGCATCCGGCCAGCGGTTCGGTGGTTCATGACTGGTCTCCGTCCGCCGAGGCATCGTCGCTGCCAGGGTCTGGCGTCGCGGCGGCATCGCCGTTGGCATCGTTCTCGACGATCCGCTGCAGGCCGGTCAGCTTGGCGTCCTCGTCGAGCGCGATCAGCGTCACGCCCTGCGTCGCCCGGCCGAGCTCGCGGATCTCGGCGACGCGAGTCCGCACCAGCACGCCGCTGTCGGTGATCAGCATGATCTCGTCGTCCGGACGCACCAGCGTCGCCGCAACGACCTTGCCGTTGCGCTCCGACTGCTGGATCGCGATCATCCCCTTGGTGCCGCGGCCGTGGCGGGTGTATTCGGTGATCGGGGTCCGCTTGCCGAAGCCGTTCTCGGTCGCAGTCAGCACGCTCTGCGATTCATCCTCGGCGACGAGCATCGCGATCACGCTCTGTGCCGGCTCGAGCGTCATGCCGCGCACGCCGCGCGCACTGCGACCC
>DASXIP010000614.1:0-8662 GCA_036497875.1 Caldimonas sp. | reverse complement strand
GGCGTGTAGATGGCTTTGTGCTTGCCGCGCAGGCGAAGGGCGACTTCACTGGCCACCCTGCCCAAGACCTTGTCGGTCGCGTCGATCACAAACCACTCATGCGTCACTTCGGCGGCTTTAGCGCTGAAGGTTTTCATGGGTCCGTCGGTAGTTGTCCTGCCTCTGCTGCGACGGTGCTCGGCCGTACTTCGCTCGGTGGGCGCTCGCGGTCGCTTGTGCTCCAGCCGTCTCTGAGAAACGGCAGTCTTTCGCCGAGGCAACCAGCGAAAAGCCTTTGAGTATACCAGTGGCTTGTGAAACAGCGCCTCTCCGCTCGCTCGCAGATGGGGAGCGCTCTCTAGGTGATTCTCTTAGACTGCGGGTTAACCCTTATGTATGTGCGATGAGAGTCTCGTTGCCCCTCCCTGCCCCCCTGGACGACACTGCCGTCGGCGCTAGCCACGATGGTGGTCGTGCCGTCGCTGATCCGGCGCGCCCGGGACGTTCGTGGGTGCCGATCCGCTCGCTTGGACCTCGTCACCGCGAGCGGATCTCGGCCCACCTGTGCGCACTCGACGAGCGCTCACGCTATCTGCGGTTCGGCTATGCAGCGAACGACGCGCAGATCCATCGCTACGTCGACATGCTCGACTTCGATCAGGACGAGGTGTTCGGGATCTTCAACCGGCGACTCGACCTGATCGCCCTCGCCCACCTCGCGCACCGCGACGCCGACCCGATGCGTGGCCGCGAATCGGCTTCGGAGTTTGGCGTCTCGGTGCTGCCGAACGCGCGTCGTCGCGGCTTCGGACGCCGCCTCTTCGAGCACGCCATGCTGCATGCCCGCAACCGTGGCGTGCAGACGATCTTCATCCATGCCTTGAGCGAAAATACCGCGATGCTCAGGCTGGTGGTCGTCGCGGGCGCGATCGTCGAGCGCGAAGGCTCGGAATCGGAGGCTCGGCTCAGACTGCCGCCCGATTCCTTCGTCTCTCACCTCGACGAAGTGCTCGGCGAGCAAGCCGCCGAGCTCGACTACCGGCTCAAGCGCCAAGCGCTTCGCCCCGAGCACGCCCCCCGTGAGGCGCAGGCCCATGACGCGCCGGCCGCAGCAGCGGGCACGGCCGACCCGATCCCGGCCGACAGCGACCTCGAGACCGGTCCCTGACCGCTCGTCGGGTTGCGGCGGACGCCGCCGCCCGCCTGCGAAAGGGGGATGCCGCGGCGCCGCGGTCGCCGCTAACATCCAGCCTTCGCCCGGCTCCGGTGCCGGGAATCCCCGCGCTCTGGAGTGAACGGCTCGTGATGGGAACACTTTGGTCGATCGCGGCCGTGTTGGCGCTGACGCTGCTCGCGGTAGTCGCGCTCGTCGGCGTGTGGCTGCTCCGCCGCCCGCGGCGCCCCGAGCCTCTTCCCACCGAATGGTCGCTGTCCGCGCGCCCGGTCTTCTCGACCGACGAGCGCCGCGTCTACAAGCTTCTGCGCGAAGCGCTGCCGCACCACATCGTGCTGTCGAAGCTGCCGCTGGTACGGTTTTCGCAACCGATCAATCCCGATGACGTCCGCTACTGGTACGAGTTGCTCGGAGCGATCAACGTGACCTTCGCCGTGTGCAGTGCCAATGGCCGCGTCCTCGCAGCGATCGACCTCGACACCGATCGCGGCAACTCACGGCGGATCCTGCAGATCAAGCAGTCGGTGCTCGGCGCCTGCCGGATCCGCTATCTGCGCTGTCCGGTCGACAACCTCCCGACCGCGGCGGAGCTGCAGCTTCTCGTGCCGAGCAGCACCGCCGCGACGGCGCGCGGCCCGCAGCCCGGCATCGTGCCGCCGCGCGACCTCGACGACGCGCGCGATTCGCTGGCGAGCACGGTGGCGACTCGGCGCGCCCAGCGCAGCGCGCTCTGGCAGGACTCGACCGGCTTCCAGGATTCGTTCTTCGCCCCCGACAGCCGCCAGGACACGCTGGGCAACAGCGAGTTCGCTTCGCTCGCCTACGCCAACCCGCGCATCCCGGTGCGTAACGTCAACGGCCACGGCGCGGTGCTCGGCGGCGGCCGCGACGACGCGGCGGCGCGCAGCAGCGGCGACGACAGTGAAGAGCCGGCCGGCGTCGTCGTCGATACGCCGGCGCCAGTCGAGTCGCGCACGCACCACTGAACCTCGCGCGCCGCGTTGTCGGCGCCGACCATGCCCGACGACTCCGCCTCCGGCCCGGCGCCTTACGCCGACCTCACGCCCGGCGGTGTACTCGACGCGCTCGATGGCGTCGGCCTGCGCGGCGACGGCCGGCTGATCCAGCTGAACTCTTACGAGAACCGCGTCTACCAGGTCTTTCTCGAAGGCGGCCGCGTCGTCGTCGCGAAGTTCTATCGGCCGGGGCGCTGGAGCGACGCCCAGATCCTCGAGGAGCACGCGTTCGCGACCGAGCTTGCAGGCGGCGAGATTCCGGTCGCTGTGCCCGTCGGCCTCACAGTCGACGTTCTCTCGCCGCACGCCGACGCTGTCGAGGCGATCGGAGCGACGTTGGCGAGCGCCGCCTCGGAACTCGGCGCGACGTATCGCTTCGGCGTCACCGAGCGGCTCGCCGGCCGCGCACCCGAGCTCGAGGACCCCGAGGTCCTGCGCTGGCTTGGCCGCTACATCGGACGGCTGCACGCGGTCGGCGCGACCGCTCCGTTCGTCCATCGCATCGCACTCGGCGTTGCGAGCTACGGCGACGCGAGCCGCGATTTCCTGCTCGAGCGGCGCCTCGTCTCCGACGACGTCGTCGAACGCTGGCGCTCGCTCGCCGATCGGGCGCTCGCCGTCTGTCGCGACGCATTCGAAGTCACTTCGCCGCGCCGCATCCGCCTGCACGGCGACTGCCATCCGGGCAACGTCCTCTGGACCGACGCTGGCCCGCATTTCGTCGACCTCGACGATGCCGTCAGCGGGCCCGCGGTGCAGGACCTGTGGATGCTGCTCTCGGGCGATCGCGCTGCGATGACGCGCCAGCTGGTCGACGTCCTCGACGGCTACGAGTCGTTCATGGACTTCGACTGGAGCGAGCTTCGCCTGGTCGAGCCGCTGCGCACCCTGCGCATGTTGCACCACAGCGCGTGGATCGCCCGCCGCTGGAGCGACCCGACGTTCCCGATCAACTTCCCGTGGTTTGCCAGCCCCGCGTACTGGGCCGATCAGTGCGCACGCCTTGCCGAGCAGCTCGAGGCGATGGCCGAGCCGCCGCTCGGCGGCCCGGGATGAACCGCGCGCTCAGGCGAGCAGCAGCGCGTTCACGCGCCTGACGTACGCCGCCGGATCCTCGAGCTGGCCGCCCTCGGCGAGCACCGCCTGGTCGAACAGGATCGCCGCGAGCTCGTCGAATCGCTCGCTCGACTCGAGCCGCTTGACGAGCGGGTGCTCGGCGTTGACCTCGAGGACCGGCTGCGCCGCCGGCGCGCCCTGCCCGGCCTGCTTGAGCAGGCGCGCGAGGTGGCCGCTCATGTCGCCCTCCTCGACGACCAGGCACGCCGGCGAGTCGACCAGGCGCGTCGTCACGCGGACGTCCTTGGCGCGGTCCTTGAGCGAGATCTTGAGTCGCTCGAGCGTCGGCCTGAAAGCAGCCGCCGCTTCCTCGGCTTGCTTCTTCTCTTCCTCGTCGGCGAGCTTGCCGAGATCGACCGATCCCCTGGCGACGCTTTGCAGCGGGTGGCCGTCGTACTCGTAGAGATGCGAGAGCAGCCACTCGTCGACGCGATCGGTCAGCAGCAGCACCTCGATGCCCTTCTTCTTGAAGATCTCGAGCTGCGGGCTGTTCTTCGCCGTCGCCAGGGTGTCGGCGGTGACGTAGTAGATCGCCTCCTGCCCTTCCTTCATCCGGCCCACGTACTCCGGCAGCGAGACGCTTTGCGCCACGCCGTCGTCGACGGCCGTCGAGGCGAAGCGATAGAGCTTGGTCAGCCGGTCGCGGTTGGCGAAATCCTCGCCAATGCCTTCCTTGAGGACGACGCCGAAGTCCTTCCAGAACCTGGCGTACTTCTCCTTCTCGCCAGCATCCTCGTTCTCGGCAAGGCCTTCGAGCATCGACAGCACGCGCTTGGTCGATCCTTCGCGGATCAACTGGACATCGCGGCTTTCCTGCAGAAGCTCGCGGCTGACGTTGAGCGGCAGGTCGCTCGAGTCGATCACGCCCTTGACGAAGCGCAGGTAGACCGGCATCAGCGCCTCGGCGTCGTCCATGATGAAGACGCGCTTCACGTAGAGCTTGACGCCGCCGCGCTTGTCGCGGTTCCAGAGGTCAAACGGCGCCTTCGACGGGATGTAGAGCAGCTGGGTATATTCGCTGCGGCCCTCGACGCGGTTGTGCGTGAAGGCGAGCGGCGCTTCGCTGTCGTAGCTGATCTGCTTATAGAACTCCTCGTACTGCTCCGGCGTGATCTCGCCCTTCGGCCGCGTCCACAGGGCTGCCGCCTTGTTCACCGACGACCATTCGTCGCGCGTGACCTGCTTCTTGGCCTCCTCGTCCCACTCCTCCTTCTGCATCAGGATCGGCAGCGAGATGTGGTCGGAGTACTTCGAGACGATCGAGCGCAGCTTCCAGGCCGAGAGGAACTCCTCCTCGCCCTCGCGCAGGTGCAGGATGACGCTCGTGCCGCGCTCGGTGCGCGTGATCGGCTCGACGTCGAAGTCGCCCGCGCCTTCGGAACTCCAGCGCACGCCGTGGTCGGTGGCGAGGCCGGCGCGACGCGACTCGACGGTGACGCGGTCGGCGACGATGAATGCCGAGTAGAAGCCGACGCCGAACTGCCCGATTAGCTGTGCGTCCTTCTTCTGGTCGCCCTGCAATGCCGACACGAACTCGCGCGTTCCGCTCTTGGCGATCGTGCCGAGGTTGGCGACCGCTTCTTCCGACGACATGCCGATGCCGTTGTCGGCGATGGTGATCGTCTTCGCGTCCTTGTCGAACGAGACGCGGACCTCGAGGTTGGGCCGGCCTTCGTAAAGCTCGGGCTTGTCGATCGCCTCGAAGCGCAGCTTGTCGCACGCGTCCGACGCGTTCGAGATCAGCTCGCGCAGGAAGATTTCCTTGTTCGAGTACAGCGAATGGGTGACGAGGTGCAGGATCTGCTGGACCTCGGCCTGAAAGGATAGGGTTTGCTTGTCCATCGGCGCAATGTTAGGGCTCAAGTTCGACACGAGAGAGGGCCACCGGCGCACTGGCGTGCCGCCTGCGGCGCGTCGGCAGATGGCGGCGCGGCCGCGGCGTTTCAAGGGGCGCGCTTCTAGAATCGTGCGTGATCAAGCTCCTCCTGCTGCTTCTCTCGGGCGCCAAGCTCGGCAAGCTGCTCGCGAGCGGCGGGACGATGCTGCTTTCGCTCGTCGTGTACGCCTTCGTCTTCGGCTGGCGCTACGCTGCCGGATTCATCGCGCTGCTGTTCGCGCACGAGATGGGGCATTTTCTCGCCGCCCGTCAGCGCGGGCTGGCGGTCGGCATGCCGACGTTCATCCCGTTCGTGGGCGCCTGGATCGATCTCAAGGAACAGCCGCGCGACGTCGAGACCGAGGCCTACGTCGCCCTCGCCGGCCCGGTGCTCGGCACCGTCGCCGCGATCGCCTGCTATTTGGCGGCCGACGGCGGGCCGCGCTGGCTGATGGCCGTCGCCTACGCCGGCTTCTTCCTCAACCTGTTCAACCTGCTGCCGATCTCGCCGCTTGACGGCGGCCGCATTACGGCCGTGCTGTCGCCGCGGATCTGGTTCGTCGGCGTGCCGCTGCTCGCGGCGATGTTCGTCTGGCATCCGAACCCGATGCTGCTCCTGATCGGCCTGCTCGCAGCGCCGCAGCTCGTCAAGGCGTGGAAGTTCGATCCGAAGGCACCCGAGAACGCCACCTACTACGCGATCTCGCCGCGCCGCCGCCTCGAGATCCTAGCCCTCTACTTCGGACTCGCCGCCTACCTTGCGTTCATGACCTATCGGACGCACGCGTTGATCTCGCCCGGCGCGTCATGAGAACGGTGCGCGCGACCCGCTACGTGACGCCGCTGCGCGAGGGCGGCTCGCTGCCGGCGATCGTCGAGGGCGACGACGACGGCCTCTACGTCCTCAAGTTTCGTGGCGCCGGCCAAGGCCCGCGCGCGTTGATCGCCGAGCTGGTCGCGGGCGAGATCGCAAGGGCGCTCGGACTGCCGGTACCCGAGATCGTGTTCGCGGCGATCGACGCCGACCTCGCTCGCACCGAGCCCGACCCCGAGATCCAGGACCTCATCCGCGCCAGCGCTGGGCCCCCGGGCAGCAGCGCGGCGCTCAATCTCGCGCTCGACTATCTGCCCGGCGCCGTCGCGTTCGATCCGCTCGCCTGGCAGCCCGACGCCGACCTCGCGTCGCGCATCGTCTGGTTCGATGCCTACGTCAGCAACCTCGACCGTACGCCGCGCAACGCCAACATGCTCCTCTGGCACGACCGTCTCTGGCTGATCGACCACGGCGCCGCGTTCTACTTCCACCACGCGTCGGCAGACTTCGTCGAGCGCGCGACGAGCCCGTTTACCGCGATCAAGGACCACGTCCTCCTCCCGTTCGCGACCTGCCTGGCCGAGGTCGATGCGGCGATGAGCGCGACGCTGACCACCGAAAAGATCACCGCGATCGCGATGCTGATCCCCGACGACTGGCTCGCCGCCGACGCCCACGGCGACCCGTCGGCGCAGCGCGCCGCGTATGCCCGTTACCTCGCGCGCCGGCTTGAAGCACCGCGCGCTTTCGAAGAGGAGGCGGCCCGTGCCCGATCGCTGCACGTATGACTACGCGATCGTCCGCGTCGTGCCGCGCGTCGAGCGCGGCGAGTTCGTCAATGTCGGCGCGATCGTCTCTTCGGACGCCGCGCGCTACCTCGCGGCGCGCTTCGCAATCGACGAGATGCGCCTGCGGGCTATCGATCCACGCATCGATCTGGCTGCGGTGCGCAGCTCGCTCGCCGCGATCGCTGCCGTCTGCAGCGGCGGCGGCGCGGCCGGCGCGATCGGCAGACTGACGCTGCGCGAGCGCTTCCACTGGCTGGTCGCGCCGCGCAGCACGATCATCCAGACTTCGGCCGTGCACACCGGACGGTGCGACGATCTGGACGGCGCGCTCGAGCATCTCCTCGATCGGATGGTCCGGCCGCTCGCACCTCCCGATTCGCCATGAACGTCCCTGCCCCTTCGACGACGAGCGCCGGCGACGGCAGCGATCCGGCATTTCGTCCGATCGCCGATCTCGTCCGCGAGCACGCGGTCGAGACGCCAAGACAGCCGGCCATCGTCGACACCAACGGCGCGTCGATCGACTACGGCGCACTCGACGCGCTGATGGGCCGCGTCGCGGCGAGCCTGCAGCGCGACGACGTCGCGCCCGGCCAGACGATCGCGATCTGCGGCCGCAATTCGGTCGCCTACGCGGCGCTCTTCCTCGGCGCGCTGCGCGCGGGTGTCGTCGTCGCTCCGCTCGCAGCGTCGGTAACGCCGGCGAGCTTTCGCTCGATGGTCGGCGACGCGCGGGCGCGGCTTCTCTTCGTCGACGCGAGCGCCGCCGACGCGGTCGCAGGCGTCGTCGCCGCGCCCGACGCGCCGGCGCTCGTCACCCTCGACGGCGAGGCACCGGGAGCGCCGTTCGAGCGCTGGCTCGAGCCCCCGGGAAGCGTGCCGCGCCCGGTCGACATCGGTCCGGAGTTGCCGTTCAACATCATCTATTCGTCCGGAACCACCGGGACGCCGAAGGGCATCGTCCAGCCGCATGGCATGCGCTGGACGCACGTCATGCGCGGCGGCCGCTTCGGCTACGACCGCGATACCGTGACGCTGCTGGCGACGCCGCTCTATTCCAACACGACGCTGGTCGTCTTCTTCCCGACGATCGCGTTCGGCGGCACCGTCGTCCTGATGGACAAGTTCGACGTCGACCGCTATCTCGCTCTCGCCGAACGCCATCGCGTGACGCACACGATGCTGGTACCGGTGCAATACCAGCGGCTGATGGCAAGCCCGCGCTTCGGCAACCACGACCTATCGTCGTTCCGGATGAAGTTCTGCACCAGCGCGCCGTTCGCCGCGGCGCTGAAGGCTGACGTGCTCGCGCGTTGGCCGGGCGGCCTGGTCGAGTTCTACGGCATGACCGAAGGCGGCGGCACGTGCATCCTCGCCGCCCATGAGCATCCGCACAAGCTGCACACCGTCGGCAAGCCGGTCGAGGGACACGACATCCGCCTCATCGACGAGCAAGGCCGCGAGCTTCCGCGCGGCGCGACCGGCGAACTCGTCGGCCATTCGGCCGGGATGATGGCCGGCTACCACGGCCAGCCCGAACGGACCGCGGAAGCGGAGTGGTTCGACGCGTCGGGCAAGCGCTTCATCCGCACCGGCGACGTCGGCCGCTTCGACGACGATGGCTTTCTCACGCTCGTCGATCGCCGCAAGGACATGATTATCAGCGGCGGCTTCAATCTCTATCCGAGCGATCTGGAGGCGGTGCTGCGCGGGCATCCTGCGGTGGCCGACGCCGCGGTCGTCGGCGTTCCTTCCGAACGCTGGGGCGAGACGCCCGCGGCGTGGGTCGTTTGCCACGAAGGGGAAGCGATCGATGTCGAGGCGCTGCGCGCCTGGGCCAACGAACGGCTCGGCAAGACGCAGCGGATCGCCTTCGTCCACGTCGTCGGCGAGCTGCCG
>DASXIP010000613.1:0-10342 GCA_036497875.1 Caldimonas sp. | reverse complement strand
CACCTTCTTGCCCTTGACGTCGTCGACCGACTTGATCTCCTGCTTGCTGTACATGTTGCGCATGCCCATCGTCATGAGGCCGAGGACGTGCGCGCCCTGCACCTGGTCCTTGACCATCGCGCGGAACTCCTCGGCGATGGCTGGATCGGCCAGTGCCTTCTGCAGGTGCGCCTGGTCGCGGAACAGGAAGTGGAGCGAGAAGACCCCGGCCTGCGGCGCCAGCGTCGACGCATTGGCGGTCGAGGTGATGACGAAGTCGATGTCGCCGGCGCGCATCTTCTGCAGCATCTGCGGCTCCTGGCCGAGCTGCGCTCCGGGGAACTGGTTGATGCTCAGCTTGCCGCCGGAGAGCTCCTTCAGCTTGGCGTCGAACATGTTGCCGGCGATGCCGTACGCTGTCGTCGGCGGCTGGTCGTAGGCGAAGCTGAACTGGCGCGCCGCCTGGGCCGATGCAAGCGACGCCGCCAACGCGCCGAGGCAAACGACCACGCCGCGCAGAAGGTTCAGACCGGTGCAGTTTTTCATGATGTCTCCTCGCTTTGGTGCAGGGGGCAGATGTACCGGCAACGCCGGCCCGACGCAATTGCCGGATGCCCGGCGTTGTCCGGACAACCGCCGGGGCCAGTCGCGCTGAACGCGCCGCGGTGGCGTCGAAGCGGCCAGTGCCGATGGCACACGTCTTGCAAAACGGGGCCGGTATACCGCCGCGTGCACCAGACCCATGCCGGCGCGCTTCACACCTCCCGCCACCACTGGAACACTCATGACCAACCGCCTCGACTCCAGTCGCCGCCGTGCCCTCGCGCGACTCTCCGCCGGTTCGCTGGCGACGCTCGCGCCATGGGCGCTGCACCCGGCGCTGGCGCAGGCCAAGCCGATCACGATCGGCGTCATCTACGTCGGCCCGCGCGACGACTTCGGCTACAACCAGGCGCAGGCGCAGGCAGCGGCGGAAGTGAAGAAGCTGCCCGGCATCAAAGTGATCGAGGAAGAGAACGTCCCCGAGACCACGGCGGTGCAGAAGACGATGACCGGCATGATCCAGCAGGACGGCGCCAAGATTCTCTTCGCCACCTCGTTCGGCTACTTCGATCCGCACATGCTGGCGGTCGCGCCGAAGTTCCCCGACGTCCGCTTCTCGCATTGCGGCGGCCTGTGGACCGACAAGAATCCGAAGAACACCGGCAGCTACTTCGGCTACGTCGAGGAATGCCAGTACCTGAACGGCGTCGTCGCCGGCCACATGTCGAAGTCGAAGAAGATCGGCTTCGTCGCCGCCAAACCGATCCCGCAGGTGCTGAAGAACGTCAATGCCTTCACCCTCGGCGCGCGCTCGGTCGACCCGAAGATCACCTGCACCGTGATCTTCACCGGCGAATGGTCGATGCCGGTCAAGGAGGCCGAGGCCACGAACAGCCTTGCCGACCAGGGCATCGATGTCTTCACGATGCACGTCGACGGGCCGAAAGTCGTGGTCGAGACCGCGGCCAAGCGCGGCAAGATGGTCTGCGGCTATCACGCCAGCCAGGCCAAGCTCGCACCCAACGCCTATCTCACCGGCGCCGAGTGGAACTGGCTCACGGCATACAAGACGGTGATCGACGCAGCGCAGACCGGCAAGCCGCATCCGAACTTCCTGCGCGGCGGCCTGAAGGAGGGCTACGTCAAGATGTCGCCCTACGGCCCGATGGTGAGCGAAGCCGCCAAGAAGGACGCCGACGAGGTCAAGGCCAAGATGCTCGCCGACAAGTTCGACATCTTCGCCGGCGGCACGGGCGGCCTGAAGGACAACAAGGGCGCGACTGTCATCGCCGCGGGCAAGACGATGAAGCAGACCGACATCGAGCTCGAGAGGATGAACTACCTCGTCGAAGGCGTCATCGGTTCCGCTTGATCCGCCGACGGTCGCGGGGCCGCCGTGAAGGCGATCGACATCGGCCTGCCGGTGGCCGCGCTCGCCGCGGCGTTGCTGCTGTTCGGTGGCTTCGTCTGGCTCGGTGGCGCGAGCCCGATCGAGACCTGGACGATCCTGTTCAAGGGTGCGTTCGGTGACTGGTTCTCGTGGCAGAACACGCTGCAGCGCGCCGCGCCGCTGATGCTCACTGCCCTCTGCGTCGCGCTGCCGGCGCGCGCCGGGCTGATCATCATCGGTGGCGAAGGCGCGGTCGTGCTCGGCGGGCTGGCCGCGGCGGCGGTGCCGTACGCGCTGACGCCCCCAGGCAACGCCCTCGGCAGCGCCTTGCTGTGCCTGGCCGGGATGGCGATCGGCGCGCTCTGGATCGCACTCGCCGGCGCGCTGCGCCAGTACCGCGGCGTCAACGAGACGATCTCGAGCCTGCTCCTCGCCTACACCGCGATCGCCCTGTTTAAGCAGATCGTCGAAGGGCCCCTGCGCGATCCGAAGACGCTCAACAAGCCGTCGACGCGCTCGCTCGCCGAGGCACTGCAGATCGGCGGCATCGCCGGCTCCGATGTCCACTGGGGGCTGGTGCTCGGCGTCGTCGCCTGCATCGTCCTGGGCCTTTGGCTCGCATTCACGCCTGGCGGCTTCGCGCTGCGCGTCGTCGGCGGCAACCCGCGCACGGCGCAGCTGGTCGGCTTGCCGGCGAACCGCTTGATCCTGCTCGCCTGCGCGCTCGGCGGCGCGTGCGCCGGTCTCGCCGGAGCGGTCGAGGTCGCGGCGGTGCACACCAACGCCAACGCCTCGCTCATCGCCGGCTACGGCTATGCCGGCATCCTGGTCGCGTTCATCGCGCGTCAGAACCCGTTCGCGATCATTCCGGTGGCGATCCTGTTCGGCGGCTTCGGCGCCGCCGGCAGCTTGCTGCAGCGTCGCCTCGGCCTGCCCGACGCGTCGGTGCAGGTGCTGCAGGGGATCGCCTTCGTCCTCATCCTCGCGAGCGAGTCGCTGCGCAGCGTCGACTGGGCAGCACTTGCCAGGAAGTGGCGGCAGCGCGCCGTTCGCGAGCCCGATGAGCGGCCGACGCCGGCGGCGGTCGCAAAGGAGACCGCATGAGCGGCGAGGTCCTGCTGCCGTTCCTGGCCGCGATCGTCGGCGGCGCGTTGCGCGTCGGCGTGCCGTTTCTGTTCGTGAGCCTCGGCGAGTGTCTGACCGAGAAGTCGGGCCGGATCAACCTCGGCCTCGAAGGGGTGCTCGTGTTTTCGGCGATGGCCGGATTCGGCGGCGCCTACCTGAGCGGCTCGCCGTGGATCGGCGTCGTCGTCGCTGCCTGCGCAGGCGCGCTGCTCGCGCTCTTGCACGGCGTGCTCTGCTCGCTGCCACGCGTCAACGACGTCGCCACCGGCATCGCCCTGATGCTGTTCGGCACCGGCCTCGCGTTCTATCTCGGCAAGCCGTTGATCCAGCCGCAGGCGGCGCAGCTGCCGCCGCTTGCGCTCGGCGGCTGGAGCGATTCGCAAGTGGTCCAGGCGGCGCTGCAGGTCAACCCGCTGCTGCCGATCGGCATCGTTCTCGCGATCGCGATGCACCTTGGCTTCGCGCGCACGCGCTGGGGCCTGCTGGTCCGCCTCGCCGGCGATTCGGCGAGCGCGACGAAGGCGCTCGGCTACTCGGTCGACGGCATTCGCGTCGCCGCGACCGTTGTCGGCGGCGCGGTCGCCGGCCTCGGCGGCGCCTCGCTGACACTGTTCTATCCGGGCAGCTGGAACGAAGGAATCTCCAGCGGGCAGGGCCTGATCGCCGTCGCGCTCGTCATCTTCGCGCGCTGGAGCGCATTGCGCTGCGTCGGCGCGGCGCTTCTCTTCGGCGGCGCCGGCGCGATCGGCCCGGCGCTGCAATCGATCGGCGTCAGTCAGGGCTATTACCTGTTCGCCGCCGTGCCTTACGTCCTGACGCTGGTCATCCTCGTCATCAGCTGCCGGCCCGGCAGCGTTGCGCGCGGCAGCCAGGGCGAGCTGTCGTCGGCAAAGTAGGAGGCCTCGGCATGAGCGGTCTCGGAGGTCTCAACAAGTCGCCGAACGGCGTCGTCATCGGCCTGGTGCAACTGCAGCTGCCGACGGTCGAGACGCCGGCACAGCTCGCCGCGCAGGCCGATCGCGTCGTCGCGATGGTCGCCAAGGCGCGGCGCAACAACGCCGGGCTCGATCTAGTCGTCTTTCCGGAGTACTCGCTGCACGGCCTGTCGATGAGCACCGCGCCCAAGCTGATGTGCCGGATCGATGGCCCCGAGGTGGCGGCGTTCCGGGCGGCATGCGTCGAGCACAAGCTCTGGGGCTGCTTCTCGCTGATGGAGTTCAATCCGAACGGCAACCCGTACAACACCGGCATCGTCATCGACGACCGCGGCGAGGTCACGCTCTACTACCGGAAGCTCCATCCCTGGGTGCCGGTCGAGGCCTGGGAGCCGGGCAACTGCGGTATCCCGGTGATCGATGGTCCGAAGGGCGTCAAGCTCGCCCTCATCATCTGCCACGACGGCATGTTCCCCGAGATGGCGCGCGAATGCGCCTATCGGGGCGCCGAGGTGATGCTGCGCACTGCCGGCTACACCGCGCCGATCGCCCATTCCTGGAAGATCACCAACCAGGCGAACGCGTTCCAGAACCTGATGGTGACGGCGAGCGTGTGCCTGTGCGGCAGCGACGGCAGCTTCGACTCGATGGGCGAAGGCATGTTCTGCAATTTCGACGGCACCGTGATGGTCGAGGGCAGCCGTCGTCCCGACGAGATCATCACCTGCGAGGTCCGGCCCGACCTGGTGCGCGAAGCGCGCACGCACTGGGCGGTCGAGAACAACCCGTACCAGCTCTGGCACCGCGGCTACAGCGCGGTGAAGGGCGGGGCGATGGACTGCCCGTACACCTTCATGCACGACATGGTGAACGGGCGCTTTCGCCTGCCGTGGGAAGACGACGTTGTGCATACCGACGGCACGTCGTGCGGCTTCGCGCCGCCGACGCGGTCGCACGATCCAGCCAACATGCGGCCGGAGCCGGTGGCGGCGTCGGCGCCTTCGGTCGGGCGGGCGGCGTAGTCGTGGACAGGAACGAGCGGGATCAGGACGGCGGGGCGCTCTGCTCCGCTCATGTCCCCCGAAGGCGGCTCGCCGCCGCCTTCTCCTCCTTTCCGTCGCTGCGCAGAACGCCCCACCGTCCTGATGCTGTGCTGCTCGGTACCTTCGGCGAGAGCCTCGGTCAGCCCAAGGGCGTCGGGTGGCTGATGGAGCGAAGTAAAGGAGGAGAGACGGTGCCCGACAGCGTCTCGGGGGACATGATCGCAGTCGGCCACCCGGCGCCCTTGGCCCGCGCCTCGTGGATGAAGTGGTGACGCGAATGTTCGTCGATGGCAACCCGTATCCCTGGCCGTACGACGGCGACCTGCGCCCCGCCAACACGGCGCTGATCGTGATCGACATGCAGACCGACTTCTGCGGCGTCGGCGGTTACGTCGACAAGATGGGCTACGACCTGGCGCTGACACGCGCGCCGATCGCACCGATCGCGCGGCTGATGGCGCGCATGCGCGCGCTCGGCTTCACGATCATCCACACCCGAGAGGGCCATCGGCCTGACCTCGCCGACCTGCCGGCCAACAAGCGCTGGCGGTCGCGCCGGATCGGCGAGAACGGCGTCGGCATCGGCGACCTGGGACCGTGCGGCCGCATCCTCGTGCGCGGCGAGCCGGGCTGGGAGATCATCCCCGAGCTTGCGCCGCTGCCGGGCGAGGTCGTGATCGACAAGCCGGGCAAGGGATCGTTCTGTGCGACCGACCTCGAGCTGATCCTGAACACGCGCGGGATCCGCAACCTGATGCTCGCCGGCATCACCACCGACGTTTGCGTTCACACGACGATGCGCGAGGCCAACGATAGAGGCTTCGAGTGCCTCCTGCTCATCGATTGCACCGCCGCCACCGACCACGGCAACCATCACGCGGCGCTGAAGATGGTGACGATGCAGGGTGGCGTGTTCGGTGCTATCGCACCCTCGGGCGCAGTGCTTTTTGCGCTCGCATAGTCGTGCTGCCCCACCGACCGCGATGACCGCTGCGCTCGATCCCATCCCGCCGCCGACCGGCGCTCTCGCGCTCGAGACCTTCGAGCTGACCAAGCGCTTCGGCGCCTTCACGGCGATGGACAGCGTGACGATGAAGGTCGCAGCCGGCTCGGTCCATGCGCTGCTGGGCGAGAACGGCGCCGGCAAGAGCACGCTCGTCAAGTGCGTCGCCGGCTCGCAGCGCGCGGACGGCGGCGCGATCGTCGTCGACGGTCGCGAACGCGACATCGCCACGCCGGTGATCGCGCGCTCGCTGGGCATCGGCATGGTCTACCAGCATTTCACGCTGGCGCCGAACATGAGCGTCGCCGAGAACCTGCTCCTTGCTGGCGGGCGCACGCCGGCGTTGATCGACTGGCCGAAGGCGCGCGCCGAACTCGGCGCGTTCCTGAAGACGACGCCGTTCTCGCTCGCCCTCGACGCGACGCCGGCCCAGCTCTCGGCCGGCGAGAAGCAAAAGCTCGAGCTCTTGAAGCAGCTGTACCTGAAGCCGCGCCTGCTGATCCTCGACGAGCCGACTTCGGTGCTGACGCCGCAGGAGGCCGACGAAGTGCTGGCGTTCGTGCGCGCAGTGGCGCAGCGCGGCGAGTGCACGGTGCTCATGATCACGCACAAGTTCCGCGAAGTCATGGCCTACGCCGACGAGGTCACGGTGCTGCGCCGCGGCCGCAAGGTGCACGGCGCGGCAGTCGCGGCAACGACGCCGGCGGAGCTGGCGCAGGCGATGATCGGCGAGTCGGGCGCAGGCGCGGCGGCGGTGATCGACGAGGGCCACGCGGTCGCGCGTTCGCCCACCGAACCGGCGGCGCCGGTCGCGCTCGAGGTCTCGGAGCTGGTCGCGATGGGCGATCGCGGCGCGCTCGCGGTGCACGGCCTCAGCCTGGCGGTCAAGCGCGGCGAGATCCTCGGCATCGCCGGCGTCTCGGGCAACGGCCAGCGCGAGCTGGTCGAGGCGATCGTCGGCCAGCGGCCACGCGTCGCCGGCACCGTGCGCGTCGTCGGCCAGGCGTATTTCGGGCGGCGGGTCGAGAACCGCGTCCTCGGCCTGCGCGCTCTGCCCGAGGAGCCGCTGCGCAACGCCAGCGTGGCCGACCTGAGCGTCGCCCAGAACATGGCGCTGCGCGACTTCGACGAGGCGCCGCTGCGCCGCCTGATCCTGCCCGGCGTCGCCTGGCTGCGGTTCGCCGCGTGGCGTGCGCGTGCGCGCGAGTGGATCGCCGCCTACGGCATCAAGACACGCGGCGAGAACGCGCCGATCGCCAGCCTCTCGGGCGGCAACGTCCAGCGGGCCGTGCTCGCGCGCGAACTTGCCGGCGAGGGCAACGTGCTGATCGCCGTCAACCCGGTGTTCGGCCTCGACTTCGCCGCCGTGCGCGAGATTCACGCCCGGATCGTCCAGGTGCGTGCCCGCGGCGCCGCGGTGCTGCTGGTGAGCGAGGATCTCGACGAGCTGCTCGAGCTCTCGGACCGCATCGCCGTGATGAGCGAGGGCCGGATCGTCTTCGAGACCGCCGCCGCCGGCGCCGATCGTCGGACCATCGGCGCGCACATGGGCGGCGAGCCGCACGCCGCTGCGCCGGCCGGCGCGACCAGCGACCGTGCCGTCGCGGAGCCGGCATGACGACGACGAGCTATCGCATCGCCGCGACACCCTTCGTCTACGAATTCCCCGCGGCGACGACGGCGCTGGTCGTCATCGACATGCAGCGCGACTTCATCGAGCCGGGCGGCTTCGGTGCCTCACTCGGCAACGACGTCAGCCGGCTCGAGCCGGCGATCGCGCCGATCGCGGCGCTGCTCGCGACCTGGCGCGCTCGCGGCTGGCCGATCGTGCACACCCGCGAAGCGCATCGCCCCGACCTCGCCGACTGCCCGCCAGCGAAGCGTCTGCGTGGGTCGCCGAGCCTGCGCATCGGTGACCCGGGGCCGATGGGGCGGGTTCTGATCGCCGGCGAGCCCGGTGCCGACATCATCGCCGCGCTCGCGCCCGCCGCCGGCGAGACCGTCGTCGACAAGCCGGGCAAGGGCATGTTCTGGGCCACCGGCCTGCACGAGACCTTGCAGGCGCAGGGCGTGAGCCACCTCGTCTTCACTGGCGTCACGACCGAGGTCTGCGTCCAGACCTCGATGCGCGAGGCCAACGACCGCGGCTACGCCTGCCTCCTCGTCGAGGACGGCACCGAGAGCTACTTCCCAGAGTTCAAGGCGGCCGCGCTGGCGATGATCGCGGCGCAGGGCGCGATCGTCGGCTGGCACGCGCCATCACGCGCGCTGATCGAGGCGATCGAAGCGCCGCGTTGACACCTGCCTTCGGCGTCGTCCATGGACCGTCGCGTCCGCCAAGCTGCGTGCGACGCGGCAGGCGGCGATGGCACACTCGGCCGATGCCCGAGCTGCCTGACCTCAGCGTCTACCTCGAGCGGCTGGCGGCGAAGATCGTCGGGCATCGGCTCGATCGCGTTCGCATCGGCCACCCGTTCCTGCTGCGCTCGGTGACGCCGCCGATCTCGGCGGTCGAAGGCAAGGTCGTGGTCGGCGTCGAGCGGCTCGGCAAGCGCATCGTCCTGGTCGTCGAGGGCGAGCTGTTCGTTGTCATCCATCTGATGATCGCCGGACGTCTGCGTTGGCTCGTTCCTGGCAAGAAGACGGCGCCCAACGCGCTTGCCTTCTTCGAGTTCGACGACGGCACGCTCGTCCTCACCGAAGCCGGCAAGCAACGGCGCGCGTCGCTGCACGTGGTCGAGGGACGTGCAGCGCTTGCCGCGCTCGACGCCGGCGGCATCGACGTCATGACGGCGACGCGCGATGCATTCGCGGGGCGCCTCGTCGCCGAGAACCACACCGTCAAGCGCGCGCTGACCGATCCGCGCCTCTTCAGCGGCATCGGCAACGCGTACTCGGACGAAATCCTCCACCGCGCGAGGCTGTCGCCGGTCGCGCTGACCCGATCGCTCGACGAACCGGCGATCGATCGCCTGTTTGCGGCGACGACGTCGACGCTCGCCGACTGGACCAAGCGCCTCTCGCGCGAGGCTGGCGACTGGCCGGAGAAGGTGACGGCGTTTCATCCGGCGATGGCGGTGCACGGCCGCTTCGGCCAGCCCTGCCCCGATTGCGGCTCGCCGGTGCAGCGGATCGTCCGCGCCGACAACGAGACGAACTACTGCGCGCGCTGTCAGACGGGCGGCAAGGTGCTCGCCGAGCGGGCACTATCGCGGCTGCTGAAGGACAGCTGGCCGAAGCAGATCGACGAACTACTCTGAACTGCCCTATTCCTCGAGCAGGCTGCGCAGCATCCAGGCAGTCTGCTCGTGGACCGCGAGGCGCTGCGTCAGCAGGTCCGCGGTCGGTTCGTCACCGGCCTTGTCGGCGCTCGGAAAGATGCCGCGTGCAGTGCGCGCGACCGCCTCGTGCCCCGCGACCAGGATGCGCACCATGTCGAGCGCCGCGGGCGGCGTCTCCGGGACGTCCTGGATCGAGCTGAGACGAGCGAATTGCGCGTACGAGCCCGGGGCAGGGTGGCCGAGCGATCGGATCCGCTCGGCGATCGGATCGACGGCGTTCCAGAGCTCGGTGTACTGCGCCATGAACATCAGGTGCAGTGTGTTGAACATCGGCCCGCGGACGTTCCAGTGGAAGTTGTGCGTCGTCAGGTAGAGCGTGTAGGTGTCGGCGAGCAGCTTGGAGAGGCCGCCGACGATGGCGGCGCGGTCGGCCTCGTCGATGCCGATGTCGATGCGGGGAGCGGAAGAAGCCATGGCGTGGACCGGTCGTGGAAGAGTCGTCCGAGCCTACTGCCGATACGACCCTGCGAGCATTGCATTTGCTCAGCGCCGCCATAGGGCGGCTGCCGAAGCAGCGGCCGCGTCAGCCGGGCCCCTTCTGGCGCAGGCTGTTGCCGAGCGCGGTCTTGCGCACGATCACCGCGAACGACTGCACCGGCGTCGTCTGCGGAACCTCGCGCTGCCAGAGGATGCCGGGCGTGCGGATCGGCGTCGGGCTCTCGAGCGGAATCATCTGCAGCCCGCTCATCGTCCCGGGCACGGCGTTGATCGCGACCACGGCCGCGATCGGCATGCGCAGCACGAGGCCGAGCATCGGCGCCACCGTCGACATCTCGGCGACCACCAGCGGCTCGGCGCCGCAGGCGAGAAAGCATTCGTCGAGCAGCGTGCGGGTCGCGAAGTACGGCGGCAGCAGCACCAGGCGCTGCTGGTGCAGTTCGGCCATGCGAATGCGCTTGCGCCCGGCCAGCGGGTGCGAGTCGGCGACGACGAGCACCATCTCCTCGTTGTAGAGCGGCTCGAACCAGAGGTCGGTCGGGCCG
>DASXIP010000612.1:0-1699 GCA_036497875.1 Caldimonas sp. | reverse complement strand
GCAGGATGGTCCGATCGGCCTGCCCCACCGGCCCGCGCGGGTCGAGCACCGCCCAGTTGCAGCCGCTCAGTACGGTGAACGGTAGCGCCAGCAGGCAGCGTCGCCACCCAGCCCTCGAACGCCGCCAGGCACCGCGATGCGGTCCGATGTTGCGCCGAGAGGCCTCAAAACGCTGCATGACCGGAAGCCGCTTCGAACGGGTGCGCAGTTGAGCGTGCGGGCAGGATACGTCAAGCGTTCGGCGTTGTCCCGATCATTTCGCTGCCGTCTCGTGCCCGGCCGCGCCGCGCCGCCGCGCGCTCGAGCAACTGCGCGACGACGGCCGCAGCGATGACCGCCGGCTCCTTGCCGGTCACCGACGCGATGCCGATCGGGCAAGTCAGCCGAGCGATGGCGTCGGCGGCAACGCCGTGCGCCTCGAGGCGATGAACGAAGCTCGCGCGCTTCGTCCGCGAGCCGATCAGGCCGCAGAACGCGAAGTCGCCGCGGCGAAGGATCGCCTCGACGATGCGCAGGTCGAGCGCGTGCTCGTGGGTGAGGACGAGATAGAACGCCTGCGTCGGTGCATGCGCGACTTCGCGCTCGATCGTGTCGGCCGACGCGCGGCGGATGTGCGCAGGCCAAGGCGAGCCGAGTGCGGTCGCTTCCGGAAAGCCGTCGTCGCGCTGATCGACCCAGTCGACGTCGCAGTCGAGCGTCGCGAGCAGGGTCGCGATCGCACGGCCGACATGGCCGGCGCCATGCAGCTGGAGGTAAAACAGGGGCTCGGCGGTCGGCCAGCGCGCCAGCGCTTCGGCGCCGAGCGGCGCGAACGCGAGCGTCACGGCGCCACCGCAGCACTGGCCGAGCGAGGGACCGAGCGCGAACGACTGCTCGCTGCGATCGACGCTGCCGCTCACGATCCGCGCGCGCGCCGCGTTGATCGCCATCAGCTCGAGATGGCCGCCGCCGATGGTGCCGAGCGTCTCGTCGGCGGCGACGAGCATTCGCGTACCGACGCCGCGTGGCACCGACCCGCGCGCGGCGACGACCTCGACGACGACGGCGGCACGCGCCGCGCCGAGCCACGCACAGGCAGCGTTGCGCAGCAACGTCTCGTTCATGGTGTTGCCGCTGCCTGCACGGCCGTGATCGCGCGCAGGATCGCCTCGCTCGTCGCCGGCGCGGTAAGCGGCGGATCGACACGATGGCCGCCGACCGCGGAGACGGCGTCGCGGATCGCGAAGAAGACCGAGAACGGCAGCAGCAGCGGCGGCTCACCGGTCGCCTTGCTGCGGTGGATGGTCTCGGCGACGTTGTCGTCGCCGACGCCGTCCTTCCAGAGACGCACGTCGAACACGGGCGGGCAGTCGTTGGCGGTCGGGATCTTGTACGTGCTCGGCGCGTGGGTATGGAGAAAGCCGGCCTGCTCGCTGCCGTCGTTCGGATGCCAGACGAGCTCTTCCATCGTCAGCCAGCCCATGCCCTGGATGAAGCCGCCCTCGATCTGGCCGATGTCGATCGCCGGGTTGAGCGTCTTGCCGGCGTCGTGCAGGACATGCGCAGCGATGAGCTTCCATTCGCCGGTCAACGTGTCGACGACGACTTCGCTCACCGCTGCGCCGTAGGCGAAGTAATAGAACGGGCGGCCCTGCATCGTCTCGCGGTTCCACGACAGGCCCGGGGTCGCGTAGAAGCCATCGGACCAGAGCTGGACGCG
>DASXIP010000611.1:0-2164 GCA_036497875.1 Caldimonas sp. | reverse complement strand
TCGCGGCGGCGACGATCTTCATGGCTGTCTTCGTGACCGCGTTCTCGCTCATGACCGACGCCTTGCGCGACGCCCTCGATCCGAAGCTGCGGGGGCTCGAATGAGCGCCGGCGCCAGCACTGTCGCGCCAACGGCCGGCGGGCCGCTACTGTCGATCCGCGACCTGCGCGTCGCGTTTCGCCTCGGCACCGAGGGCGGCGTCGTGCAGCGCGTCGAGGCCGTTCGCGGAGTGAGCTTCGAGATTCCCGAGAACACCACCGTCGCCCTGGTCGGCGAATCGGGCTCGGGCAAGAGCGTCACGGCGATGTCGATCCTCAACCTCCTGCCCGACAACGCCGAGCGGACCGGGGCGATCGCGTTTCAGGGCCGCGACCTCCTCGCCGCCTCGCGCGACGAGCTGCGGGCCTTGCGCGGCCGCGACATCGCCTGCGTCTTCCAGGACCCGATGAGTTCGCTCAATCCGGTGTTTACCGTCGGCGCCCAGCTCTGCGAGCCGCTCGTCAAGCATCTCGGCATGCGTGGCCGGGCCGCGATCGCGCGCGCCGAGGCGCTGCTGGTCGAGGTCGGCATGCCGGAGCCGAAGCGCCGCCTCGGCGTGTATCCGCACCAGCTCTCTGGCGGCCAGCAGCAGCGCGTGATGATCGCGATGGCGCTGGCGTGCGAGCCAAAGCTCCTGATCGCCGACGAGCCGACGACCGCGCTCGACGTCACGATCCAGCGCCAGATCCTCGAACTGCTCGCCCGGCTGAAAGAGAAGCACCGGATGAGCATGCTCTTCATCAGCCACGATCTCGGCGTCGTCGGCGAGATCGCCGACCACGTCGTCGTCATGCGCTCGGGCGTCGTCCGCGAGCAGGGGCCGGTCGCGCGGATCTTCGCCGCACCGCAGGATTCGTACACGCAGGCGCTGCTCGCCTGCCGGCCGACGCTGGCGCAGCGGACGCCGCGCCTGCGCGTCGTCGACGATCACATCGCCGGCCGCGCCTCGACCGCGGTCGCCAAGGCGAAGGACCCGAAGGCACGCGTCGTCATCGAGGCGACGAACGTGACGAAGAGCTTCTGGATTCCGAGCGGCGCGTTCGGCCGCAAGGAGTTTCGCGCCGTCAAGGGAGCGACCTTCCAGCTGCGTGCCGGCCACACGCTCGGCATCGTCGGCGAATCGGGCTCGGGCAAGACGACGCTCGGCCTGACGCTGCTGCGCCTGCACGAGGCCAACGGCGGCCCGGTCGGCGGCCGGGCGATGTTCGACGGCAAGGACCTGCTGGCACTCTCGCGCGCCGAGCTGCTGCCGATGCGAAAGCGCATCCAGGTCGTGTTCCAGAACCCGTATGCGTCGCTCAACCCGCGCTTCACGATCGGCCAGACACTGGTCGAGCCGATGACGATCCACGGTGTCGGCGACGACGACGCCGAGCGGCGCGACCGCGCCCGCGCGCTGCTCGCCAAGGTGGGGCTCGACGACAGCGTGCTCGTCAAGTACCCGCACGAGTTCTCCGGCGGCCAGCGCCAGCGCGTCGCGATCGCGCGCTGCCTGACGCTCGACCCGGAAGTACTCGTCCTCGACGAGGCGGTGAGCGCGCTCGACGTGTCGGTGCAAGCGCAGGTGCTCAACCTGCTGAAGGACCTGCAAGACGAGCTCGGCCTTTCCTATATCTTCATCAGCCACGATCTCGCGGTCGTCCGCTTCATGGCCGACGAAGTGCTCGTCATGCAGGACGGCGAAGTCGTCGAGCAGGCCGGCGTCGAGCAGATCCTCGAGCGGCCGCAGCAGGACTACACGCGCCGCCTTCTCGCCGCGATTCCGCGCGGATACCGCGCCGCGGCCTGATCGAGCGGCGCTGACAACGGCGGCGTCGCGCCGGCGACGCGGCGCAGCTCGACGGCAAGCAGCACCGCCACCGCCGCACTGAATGCACCGACGCCGATCGGGTTGTCGGCAACCAGCTGCGCTGCCTGCAGCAGCGCGTCCGGTTGCACCTGCTCGACAAAGCGCGCCAGCTCGGCGACCTGGTCCTTCGAGAAGCGGGCAACGTCGCCGATGACGACGCTGAGGCCGCCGGCGCTGCTGCGCGCCAGGACTGCGGTGAACGCCCCCGCCGCGACGCCGGCGAGCGCCAGCGGCCCGAGCGGACGGACCAGGCAGGCGACGAGTCGCGTCCGCAGG
>DASXIP010000610.1:0-1875 GCA_036497875.1 Caldimonas sp. | reverse complement strand
CAACCATCGCGTACTCGGTGTCGTAGGCGAGCACCCAGAACAGGTTGCCGACGAGCAGCCACCACGCGAGCGGTGGGACGGCGCGGGCGGCGCTGGCGAGCGACCAGGCGTCGCCGCCGCGCACCGCCGCGAACGCCATCGGAGTGCCGAAGCTGAAGGCGACACCGAGCACCGCCTGCGGCATCGCGAAGACGCGCTTGCTGAACGGATAGACGAGGGCGATCGCGAGCGCAACGACGCTCCATGCGACGGTCGCGAGATTGGTCGTGGACGCCAGCGCGAAGGCGGCGACGGCGAGCGCGGCACCGACGGCAAGCGCCTCGTGGACACCGATCGCGCCGGCCGTCACCGGCCGCTCGGCCGTGCGCTTGACGTGACGATCGAACTCGCGGTCGGCGACATCGTTGGCCGCGCAGCCGGCGCTGCGCATCAGGAACGTCCCGAGGACGAAGACGACGAGCAGATGCCAGCCGGGGAACCCGTTCGCTGCGATCCAGAGCGCCGAGAGCGTCGGCCAGAGCAGCAGCAGCGTCCCCGCGGGGCGGTCCCAGCGGATCAGGTCGAGATACAGCGCAAGCCGGCTGCGTCTCACGGGGAGGGTCACCTCCATCGCCGCTCCGACGCGCGCGGAACGACGTCACGCCGCCCTGTAACCGGCGGCAAAGTTCGCACTCTCCGTGGATTCGCCGTCGCTCGCCGCGGACGGTCGCGCGTTACCGTCTGATCTTTCCTCCAGGAGCGATCCATGAAGACCATTTTCGCCCTCGCGCTGGCCGCTGCCGCGGTCGGCAGCGCTTCGGCACAGACCAGCGTGTCGATTGGCATCAACCAGCCCGGCGTCTACGGGCGCGTCACGATCGGCGACGTCCCGGCGCCGGCGCTCTGGCATGCAGAGCCGGTGCTCGTCGCCCCGCCGCGCATCGTCGTCCAGCAGCAACCGGTGTACCTGTACGTGCCCCCGGCACACCGGCAGAACTGGCGCCACTATTGCGCCAACTACCACGCCTGCGGGCAGCCGGTCTACTTCGTGCGCGACGAATGGGTCCGTGAGCGTTGGGAGCATGAACATCCCGAGCATGGTCACGGTCACGGTCCGGACAAGCACAAAGACAAGGACCACGACCACGACCATGACAACGGCCGCCACGGCCACGAGGGCCACGACGGCCACGAATGACGTCAGGAGGCGATGCCGATGCCGCGGTGCGCGCCGCCGTCGGCGTGTGCGCGGACGCCCGGCGCCTGCCGGCTAGCCTTCGAGCTGCTTCTGGAACACGAGGCCGGCGTGCTCGCGCAGCGCGTGGAAGCGGATCTTCGGCCAGTTGCTCTCGATCGCCCGTAGCTCGGGCGCGTACTCGACGAGTACCGTCGGCGCATCGACCGCGTCGTAGGCGACGCGGTGCTGGTTGCCGTCGATGAAACGCTGCAGCTCCTTGTCGCCGCCGTCTTCGGCCTCGCACGTCACCCAGCGCGCGACCTGGAAGCGGCTCGGCAGGATGCGCGCCTTGACGCCGTACTCGTGCTCGAGCCGATGGGCGACGACCTCGAACTGCAGCTGCCCGACAGCGCCGAGCAGCAGCGCCGAGCCCGCGACCGGGCGAAACACCTGGATCGCACCCTCCTCGCCGAGTTGGGTCAATCCGGCTCGCAGTTGCTTGGTGCGCAGCGGGTCGGCGACCTCGACCGAGCGGAACATCTCGGGAGCGAAGAACGGTAGCCCGGTGAACTGCAGCAGCTCGCCTTCGGTGAGCGTGTCGCCGAGCTGCAGCACGCCGTGGTTCGGGATGCCGATGATGTCGCCGGCGAACGCCTCGTCGAGCAGCTCGCGCCGCTGCGAGAGGAAGCTGACGACGGTGTTCGGCCGGAGCTCCTTGC
>DASXIP010000609.1:0-5024 GCA_036497875.1 Caldimonas sp. | reverse complement strand
GAAGAAGTACGGCGAGGGCAGAAGGTTCTTCAGGATGGCGCCGCTGCACCATCACTTCGAGAAGTCGGGCTGGAAGGAGACGCAGGTCGTCGTCCGCTTCTGGATCATCACGATGCTGCTCTGCCTGATCGGGCTGGCGAGCTTGAAGCTGCGCTGACGATGACGACGTCGACCGCACTCGTCCTCGGCCTCGGCGACTCGGGCCTCGCGATGGCGCGCTGGCTCGCCCGCGACGGCGCGGCCGTTCGGGTCTGGGATTCGCGGCCTGAGCCGCCGCGCGCTGCCGAGCTGCGCCAACACGTTGCGAACGCCGAGGTCATCGGCGGCGCGCTCGATGAGACGGCGCTCGCCGGCGTCGGCCGCGTGCTGAAGAGCCCCGGCCTCGCCCCTGGCGACGTCCGCATCGCGCCGCTCCTCGCCGCCGCGCGCGCCGCCGGGATCCCGGTCCAGGGCGAGCTCGACCTGTTCACCGCCGCGCTCGCGGCGCTGCGCCACGACCACGATCACGCGCCGAAGGTCGTCGCCGTCACCGGGACCAACGGCAAGACGACGACGACCGCGCTGACAGCGCTCCTCGTCGAGCGCAGCGGCAAGCGCGTCGTCGCCGCCGGCAACATCGGGCCGACGATGCTGCAGACGCTCGCCGACGCGATCGACGGCGGCTCGGCGGCGACTCTTCCCGAGCGGCTACCCGAGGTCTGGGTGCTCGAGCTGTCGAGCTTCCAGCTCGACGGCAGCACGACCTTCGACGCCGACGCCGCAGCGCTCCTCAATCTCAGCGACGACCACCTCGACTGGCACGGCACGTTCGCCGCCTACGGCGCCGCCAAGGCGAGAGTCTTCGGCGAGCGCGCGACGATCGTCGTCAATCGCGACGACGCCGCAGCGCTGGCGCTCGTGCCCGGCCCGAAGACGCTGCCGCCGACCAGGAAAGGCCGCGCCCCGAAGGTCGTCGCGCGCCGCGTCGTCACGTTCGGTGCCGGCCTGCCCGAGCGGCCGGGCGACTGGGGCCTCGCGATCGAGAACGACATGGCTTGGCTCGCGCGCGCGCTCGACGACGACGCCGCGGCCGGCACGCACGACGTCGTCCTGCAGCGTCTGATGCCCGCCGACGCGCTCCACATCCGCGGCCGTCACAACGCGCTCAACGCGCTCGCCGCGCTCGCGCTCGCGACCGCGATCGGCTGCCCGCTGGCGCCGATGCTGCACGCGCTGCGCGAATACCGCGGCGAGCCGCACCGCGTCGAGCACGTCGCCCGCGTCGGCGACGTCGACGCGTTCGACGACAGCAAGGGAACCAACGTCGGCGCGACCGTCGCCGCGCTGGTCGGCCTCGGCAGCGAGCGCACGCCGGCCAAGCTCGTCGTCATCCTCGGCGGCGACGGCAAGGGGCAGGACTTCGCTCCGCTCGCCGGGCCGCTCGCGAGGCACGCGCGCGCCGCGCTGACGATCGGCCGCGACGCCGGCGCGATCGAGAAGGCGATCGCCGGTACCGGGGTGCCGTTCGAGCGCTGCGCGACGCTCGAGGCGGCCGTCGATGCTGCGTTCGCACGCGCCTTGCCGGGCGATGCCGTGCTCCTCAGCCCGGCCTGCGCCAGCCTCGACATGTTTCGCAACTATGCGCATCGCGCAGAGGTCTTCGCCGCCGCCGTGCAGGCGCACGTCAACACTCCGCTCGAAGGGGACGCCGCATGACGGCCGCCGCGATGGCGAGCGTCCTGCAGTCGTGGCGCGAGCGTCTCGCGCCGGCGGCCCGAACGGCACCGCCGTCGCGGGGAACCGCGCAGCGCGGCGGCCGCGCCGCAGCCGAGCCGATCCCGGTGCGCGAATGGATCAGCGTCGACGCCGGCCAGCCGGCGCGGCTGTCGAGCTTCGACCGCACGCTCGTCTGCGTCGTCATCGCCCTGGTCGCGCTCGGCCTGGTGATGGTCTACAGCGCCTCGATCGCGATGCCCGACAACCCGAAGTTCGCGCGCTACACGCCAACCTACTTCCTGTCGCGGCACGTCCTCTTCCTCGTGATCGCGACGGCGGCGGCGCTGGTCACGGTCCAGGTGCCGGTCGCGGTGTGGGAGAAGCTCTCGCCGTGGATCTTCGTCGCCGCGCTGCTGCTGCTCGTCGTCGTCCTCGTTCCCTTCATCGGCAAGGGCGTCAACGGCGCGCGGCGCTGGATCCCGATGGGCTTCATGAGCTTCCAGCCGTCGGAGCTCGCCAAGCTGGCGATCGCGATGTACGCCGCCGGCTACATGGTGCGGCGGATGGACGTGAAGGAGAACTTCGTCCGCGCGGTGGTGCCGATGGCGATCTCGATCGCGGTCGTCGGCCTGCTCCTGCTCGCCGAGCCCGACATGGGCGCGTTCCTCGTCATCGCGACGATCGCGATGGGCATCCTCTTCCTCGGTGGCGTCAACGGCCGGATGTTCCTCCTCATCTCGGCGATCCTGACTGGCGCGTTCGTGCTGATGATCACCCTCAGCGATTGGCGTCGCGAGCGGATCTTCGCGTACCTGAACCCGTGGGACGAGAAGTACACCCTCGGCAAGGCCTACCAGCTCTCGCACTCGCTGATCGCTTTCGGCCGCGGCGAGATCTTCGGCCAGGGCCTCGGCTCGAGCGTCGAGAAGCTGCACTACCTGCCCGAGGCGCACACCGACTTCCTGCTCGCCGTGATCGGCGAGGAGCTCGGCTTCGTCGGCGTCGCCTGCGTGATCTTCGCCTTCTTCTGGCTGGCGCGGCGGCTGTTCCACATCGGCCGCCAGGCGATCGCGCTCGACCGCGTCTTCGCGGGCCTCTTCGCGCAGGGCATCGGCATCTGGATGGGCGGCCAGGCGTTCATCAACATGGGCGTCAACCTCGGCGTGCTGCCGACCAAGGGGCTCACCCTGCCGCTGATGAGCTACGGCGGCTCGGCGATCGTCATGAATCTGGTCGCGCTCGCGATCGTCATCCGGGTCGACATCGAGAACCGTCAATGGATGCGCGGAGGCCGCGCATGAAGCACCTGCTGGTGATGGCTGCGGGAACCGGCGGCCACGTCATCCCGGGCCTCGCCGTCGCCGCCGAGATGCGGCGGCGCGGCTGGAGCGTCAGCTGGCTCGGCACCGATCGCGGGCTCGAGAATCGGCTCGTTCCGGCCGCCGGCATCGCGCTCGACCGGCTCGCGTTTAGCGGCATGCGCGGCAAGGGCCTCGTCGGCAACGTGGTCGGCGCGCTGCGGCTCGTCGGTGCGTTCTTCGCCAGCGCCCGCATCGTCGGCCGGCAACGCGCCGACGCGGTCGTCGGCATGGGCGGCTACGTCTGCCTGCCCGGCGGCTGGGTTGCGTGGCTGCTGCGAAAGCCGCTCCTCCTCGTCAACTCCGACGCGACTCTCCTGCTCAGCAACCGGGCGCTGACGCCGATCGCGCGCCGCATCGCGTTTGGCTTCGCCGGCGACTCGGCACGCGACGCCGGCGCGAAAGCGGTCGTCACCGGCAATCCCGTGCGCGCCTCGATCGAGGCGCTCGCCGAGCCCGTGGTGCGCTTCGCCGGGCGCGGTGGCGTCCTGCGCCTGCTCGTCGTCGGCGGCAGCCTCGGCGCGCGGGTCCTCAACGAGTGCGTGCCGGCGGCGATCGCGCTGATGTCCGAGGCAGAGCGACCGCGCATCGCCCACCAGACCGGCGAGGCCGGCCGGGACGCGGTGCGCGCCGCCTACGCTGCGTGCGGCGCCGACGCCGAAGTGCTGCCCTTCATCGACGACATGGCGGCGCGCCTCAGCGAGTGCGACGTCATCGTCTGCCGCGCCGGCGCGATGACGGTGAGCGAGCTGTGTGCGGCTGGCGTCGCCGCCGTTCTCGTTCCGTTCGTCGCCAGCACGACCGCGCACCAGCGCGACAACGCCGAGTGGATGGCCGCGCGCGATGCGGCGATCCACCTGCCGCAGGGTGAGCTCTCGCCGCGCCGCCTGGCCGAGCTGCTGAGCAGCCTGACGCGAGACGCGCTGCTGGCGATGGCGACCAAGGCGCGCGCACTGGCGCGGCCGCACGCGGCGGCGCGCGTCGCCGACGAGATCGAGGCGATGGTGGCTGTGGCATGAAGCACGCCGTCAAGCACATCCACTTCGTCGGCATCGGTGGTGCCGGCATGAGCGGCATCGCCGAGATCCTGCACAACCTCGGCTACCGCATCTCGGGCTCCGACCAGAGCGAGAGTGCGACGACGAGGGCGCTCGCCGGCCATGGCATCCGCGTCGCGATCGGCCACGACGCGGCCAACATCGCCGGTGCGGAAGCGGTCGTCACGTCGAGCGCAGTGCGCTCCGACAACCCTGAGGTGACGGCGGCGCGCGCCCGCCGCATCCCGGTCGTTCCGCGCGCGGTGATGCTTGCCGAGCTGATGCGCCTGAAGCAGGGCATCGCGATCGCCGGCACGCACGGCAAGACGACGACGACCTCGCTCGTCACGAGCGTCCTCGCCGAAGCGGGGCTCGACCCGACCTTCGTCATCGGTGGCCGGCTCAATGCCGCCGGAGCGAACTCGCGCCTCGGCGCAGGCGACTACATCGTCGTCGAGGCCGACGAGTCGGACGCGTCGTTCCTCAACCTGATGCCGATCATGGCCGTCGTCACCAACATCGACGCCGACCACATGGAGACCTACGGCCACGACGTCGCCAAGCTGCGACAGGCGTTCGTCGAGTTCATCCACAAGATGCCGTTCTACGGCGCCGCGATCCTGTGCGTCGACGACCCCGGCGTGCGCTCGATCATGGCGATGGTCTCGCGGCCGATCGTGAGCTATGGGTTCGGCACCGACGCGATGGTGCGCGCGGTCAACGTCGAGGCGCACGGGCCGAAGATGCGCTTCACCGTGCAGCGGCGAAACGGCGTCCGCATGGCCGACCTTCAGGTGACGCTCAACCTGCCCGGCCACCACAACGTGCTGAACGCGCTCGCCGCGATCGCCGTCGCCGCCGAGCTCGAGCTGGACGACGCGGCGGTCGTCAAGGGGCTCGCCGAATTCCACGGCGTCGGCCGCCGCTTCCAGCA
>DASXIP010000608.1:0-4294 GCA_036497875.1 Caldimonas sp. | reverse complement strand
TGGACGACGTAAAGGCTCGGCACCTTCGCAAGCAGCGAGACCGGCTTGAAGTCCTTGATCGGGTCGTAGGGCAGCCGATCGAAGATGAACGGATTGACGGCGAGCGTGCCGATGTGGCCGAGGATGACGGTGTGCTGGTCGGAGGCAGCAGCGACCTCGGCCATCGCGACGTTGCCGGCGCCGCCCGGCTTGTTGTCGACGTAGACGTTCTGCCCCAGGAGCCGCGCCAGCTCGGCGGCGGTCGCGCGGGCGACGATCTCCGAGCTGCCGCCGGGAGCAAACGGGACGACGAAGCGGATCGGCCGGCTCGGCCAGGCGTCTGCAGCACGCGAGCGGAGCGGCCAGGTCCAAGCGAGGGCACCGCCGGCGAGCGTACGCAGCGCTCCGCGCCGCGCGACGTTCACCATCACGAGCTGCCGAGCGCGGCGGCGACGGCGCTCTGGCCGGCCTGGCGGGCGATCTCGGCGGCGGTCAGGCCGCGATCGTCGCGCAGGTCGAGCCGCGCGCCGCGCGCGAGCAGCAGCTGGACCGCTTCGAGCTTGCCCTGGCCCGCCGCCCACATCAGCGCGGTGAGCTGGTGCTCGTAGGCAGCGTTGACGTCGATTCCCGATGCGAGCAGTGCATCGACCGCATCGGCGTTGCCCTGGCCGGCAGCGTAGACCATGGCCGGCTTGTTCATGCGATCGAGCACGTCGCTGCGCGCCCCCGCCTCGAGCAGGCGCTTGACGACCGCTCCCGCGCCGACGTAGGCGGCCGCCATCAGCGGCGTCACGCCGTCGATCGACGCCTGGTTGACGTCGGCGCCCTTCTGCAGCATCGCTTCGACGATCGCGAGGTTGCCCTTCTCGGCGGCCAGGAACAACGCCGTCTTGCCGACCCGATTGCGCGAGGCCGGCGACGCCCCTGCGTCGAGGACGCGCTGGACCTGCGCGACGTCGCCCTGGCGGGCGCCGACGAGAAGCTGCGCATTGAGACTCGGATTGCTCGGGGCTTGGGCGAGCGCGAAGGACGACGCGGCGAGGGCCGCGAGAACGCACGCGCGCCGGGCCACGAAACGTTGACGGTGAAAAGAGGCGGACATCAAGGCAGACCTCATTTGCGAATGCTGCATTGCAGCGAGAGACAGGCGTTGGCAGTGGGCACGATTGTGGGTACGCTCGCCATTGTGAGAAACGCGAGCGGCACGGGCCGTCGCGATGAGACGGCCGCCGACGGAGGGCCGCAGTCGACTCCGGCTCCGCAGCGAAGCGTCCGGGAACGATTCTCGCCAGCCCGTCGATACCAACTGAGGAGACGGACCATGCTTCGACTTCATCGCCTGCCGTGCGGCTGGGCTGCTTCGCTGGTCGTGACGGCGCTCTGCGCTGCTTCGCCGGGCGCGTTCGCGCAAGCCGAGATCGCGGGAGGAGCGGCCGCCACCGGCAACCCGGTGCCCAAGAGCATCTCGGTCCCGCAGCAACGGCTCGACGCGGCCGACAAGGACAGCACCAACTTCCTGCAATCGAACATGAGCTACGCGCAGACCCGGTACTACCCGGCCGCGCAGATCAATACCACCAATGTCGCCAAGCTGCGGCCGGCATTCCAGTTCCAGACCGAGGTCCTCGAGTCGATGGAGACGGCGCCGATCGTCGTCGACGGCGTCATGTACATCACGACCTCGTACAACCACCTGTACGCGCTCGACGCCGCGACCGGCAAGGAGTTCTGGCACTACAAGCACAAGATGGGGCCGGTGACGACCTTCTGCTGCGGCCCGAACAACCGCGGCGTCGCCGTCATGGGCGACCGCCTCTACATGGGAACGCTCGACGCCAAGCTGCTCGCGTTCGACGCCAAGACCGGCAAGGTGCTGTGGTCGGTGCAGATCGGCGACCCGGAGGCGGGCTACTCGGAGACGATGGCGCCGGTCGCCGTCAACGGCAAGGTCCTGATCGGCACCAACGGCGGCGAATACGACATCCGCGGCTTCGTCAAGGCATTCGACGCCAACGACGGCAAGTTGCTCTGGACCTTCTACACGATCCCCGAGAGCGGCAACGAAGGAACCTGGGCGACCAAGGACGCGACCCAGCGCGACCTGCACCGCGACATCAGCGCCGAGAAGGCGGCGCTCGCCAAGAACGCCGACTTCTACAAGACGCTCGGCGGCGGCGTCTGGATGGCGCCCGCGGTCGACAAGGAGACGAACACGATCTTCTTCGTCGTCGGCAACCCGAGCCCCGACCTGTACGGCGCCGAGCGGCCGGGCGACAACCTCTACACCGACTCGATCGTCGCCGTCGACCTCAACACCGGCGCGCACAAGTGGCACTACCAGTACGTTCCGCACGACGTCTGGGACCTCGACGCGGTCTCGCCCGTCATCCTCACCGAGGCGAAGGGCAAGGACGGCAAGATGACGAAGGTCGCCATCCACGGCGGCAAGACCGGCCACGTCTATGTCCATGACCGCGCCACCGGCGAGCTGATTCGCTTCAGCGAGGCGATGATCCCGCAGGAAAACATGTGGGTGCTGCCGACCAAGGACGGCGCGCGCATGCTGCCGGGCGCCAACGGCGGCGTCGAGTGGAGCCCGATGGCGATCAACCCGAAGCTGCACCTGGCGTATGCCGCGAACCTGCATCAGCCGATGACCTACCACGTCGAGCAGGCAGCGTATCCGGGCGGCAAGCTCTGGCTCGGTGGTGCGTTCAAGGTCATTCCGACCGAGAAGCAGTGGGGCCGGCTGTCGGCGGTCAACATCGACACCGGCAAGGTGGCGTGGAAGTTCGACACCGAGCAGCCGCTCATTGGCGGCGTGCTCGCGACCGCCGGCGACCTCGTCTTCAACGGCGAAGGCAACGGCCTGTTCCGCGCGTTCGACGCGCGGACCGGGAAGATGCTGTGGGAGTACCAGTGCGGTGCCGGCGTCAACGCGCCTGCGGTCTCGTACATGGTCGGCGGCAAGCAGTACGTCGCGGTCGCGGCGGGCGGCAACACGCAGATCGACTTCAAGCGCGGCAACACCGTGCTGGTGTTCGCCCTGCCCTGAGCGAAGCACCGACGCGACGACGACGATCGAAAGGTTGCCGACCTGAGAGCTCTCGCCTGGGGCCTCGGCGCCCTCGCCGTCGTCGTCTCGTCGACCCCCGTTGCCCACGCGCAGACCGCAGCCCCCGCCAAGGCCGCCGTCTGCGCTGCGTGCCATGGCCCCGACGGCAAGTCCACCGATCCGATGTATCCGATCCTGGCCGGGCAGACGTCGCGGTATCTCTACCTCGAGCTGCGAGACTTCCAGGAGGGCCGGCGCAACGATCCGCAGATGTCGCCGAAGGCACAGGATCTGACGCGCGACGAGATGCGCGAGCTCGCCGACTACTTCGCCCAGCAGAAGCCGCCGCCGCAACCATTCAAGGCCGACCCGGCGAAGGCCGCGCTCGGCAAGGCCAAGGCGGACGAGACGCTGTGCACGATGTGCCATCTCGGCGGCTTCGCGGGCCAGAACGAGATTCCGCGCGTTGCCGGCCAGCACTATGCGTACATCGTCAAGCAGCTGTCGGACTTCAAGGCGCGCAAGCGCACCAACGACGCCGGCAACATGACCAGCGTCGCGAGCACCTTGAACGCCGAGGACATCGAGAACCTGGCGCACTACCTCGTCGGCCTCTGAATCGTCGCGAGCAGCGCCGTGATTGAGATCCTGACATCGGCAGATCCCGACGCCGTTGCCGCGCCCGGTGGCGAGCACGCGGCCGCTGCGGTTGGCCGGCGGCGCTACGACCGCGTCGCCGCCTGGCTGCACTGGGGCATCGGCGCGCTGCTGCTGGTCGAGATCGCGTTCGGCCTGCTGCTCGACGAGATCGCGCCGCGCGGGACGCCGGCGCGCGCGGCGGTGATCAATCTGCACAAGTCGTTCGGCATCGTCCTCGGCGTGCTGATCGTGGCTCGGATCGCCTGGCGGCTCACGCACGCGCCGCCGCCCTGGCCGGCGTCGATGTCGGCGGCACGTCGGCGCGCCGCCAACGCCGGTCACGTCGCGCTCTACGCGTGCATGCTGGTCGCACCGCTCGCCGGCTACCTCGGCTCGAACTTCAGCAAGCATGGCGTCCGCTTCTTCGGGGTCGTTCTGACGCCGTGGGGCCCCGACTGGCCGCGCGCCTACGCAGTACTGGTCGGCGTCCACGACGCGAGCACTTATCTTCTGCTGGCGCTGACGGTCGGCCACATCGCGATGGCGCTGAGGCACGCGCTCGTCGAGCGCGACGGCATCTTCGATCGCATCGTTCCTTGGCTCTCGCCGCGCCGCCGCGCC
>DASXIP010000607.1:0-6295 GCA_036497875.1 Caldimonas sp. | reverse complement strand
GAGGACGCGAAAGCTCGCCGTCCGGTTGTCGATTCCCCAGGTCGGCTTGACGGGAGCCCAGAAGCCGTCAACGAGACGCTTGTAGCTGTTGATCGTCGGCCAGAACATCGGCGCGAATTCCATCAGGCAGGCGACCTGGCCGGCGACGTAGTGTTCGAACAGCGCGCTCATCCCGTGGGGCGTGCTGGCGTCGTGGAAGAGATTGGCCTTGCCGTCCTTGCCTTCCTTCAGGCTCTGGTGGATGTGGCCGCTGCAGCCCGGGTAGCTCGCGTTCCACTTGGCCATGAAGCTCGGCATGATCCCGAATCGCGCGCCGATCTCCTTGGCACCGGTCTTGAACAGGATCGAGCGGTCGGCCTGCTCGAGCGCCTCGCCGAACGCGATCGCGACCTCGTACACGCCGGGGCCGGTCTCGGTGTGCAAGCCTTCGATCGGCACCCCGAAGGCGAGCATCTCGTCCATCAGCGCGTTCATGAACTCACGATTGCGGTTCATGCGCAGGAGCGAGTAGCCGAACATGCCGGGCGTGATCGGCTCCGGGCCGACGCCGCGCTTGGCCGCCCACGTCTGCGGCGTCTCGGCGAAGTTGAACCACTCGAATTCCATGCCGCACATCGGCGCAAAGCCCATCTTCGCGGCGCGCGCGAGGACGCGCTTCAAGGTTTGGCGCGGGCAGATCGGCGACGGCGTGTGGTCGGCGTTGACGAACTCGCCGAGGAAAAACGGCACGTTGCCGTCCCACGGCACGATGCGCTGCGTCGCGAGGTCGAGGCGTGCCAGTGCGTCGGGAAAGCCGTGCTGCCAGCCGGTCAGCGTCGTGTTGTCGTAGGTCTGGTCGCCAACGTCCCAGCCGAAGACGACGTCGCAGAAGCCGAAGCCGCCCGCCGGCGCCGGCTCGGCAGCGCCGAGGAACTTGTCGACGTGCAGATACTTGCCGCGCAGGACGCCGTCGATGTCGCTGACCGCGACCTTGACCTTGCTGCTGCCGCTCTTCCTGACCGCGGTGAGCGCAGGGTGCTCGGGAGTGGGAGTCGTCATGACGCCATTCTGAGCCGTTCGCCGACCGCGGCAGCGGGCGCGCCGCTCGCGATGCCGAGCTCCTGCATCGCGCCGGCGACGGCGGCGACGGCCTCCTTCATCTCGGCCGGCCCGATCGCACCGATGCAGCCGACGCGAAACGTCTCGAGCCGGGTGAGCTTGCCCGGATAGAGGATGAAGCCGCGCGCCCGTACGGCGTCGTAGAACGCCTTGAAGTCGTAGCGCGGATCGGCAGGCGCATGGAAGGTGACGATGATCGGCGCCTGGATGTCGGCAGCGAGGAACGGCACGAAGCCGAGCGCCGCCATGCCGCCGACGAGCGCCTCGCAGTTCGCCGTGTAGCGGGCCAGCCGCGCCGGCTGCCCGCCCTCCTCGGCGAACTGGCGCATCGCTTCGGCGAGCGCGGCGACGACGTGGGTCGGCGGCGTGAACCGCCATTGCCCGGTCTTCTCCATGTAGACGTGCTGGTCGTGCAGATCCATCGCCAGCGAGTGCGAGTTGCCGGCGGCGAGGGCGATCGCCTCGTTGCGGATGAAGACGAAGCCCATCCCGGGAACGCCCTCGAGGCATTTGCCGCTGGCGGCGACGAGCGCGTCAAAACGGACCTCGCGGGCATCGATCCGCAGCGCCGCGAACGAGCTCATGGCGTCGACGATGAGGCCCTTGCCGTGGCGGGCGCAGACCCCGGCGACCGCCGGCAGCGGGTTGAGGACGCCGGTTCCGGTCTCGCAATGGATGAAGCCGACGTGCGTGATGCTCGGGTCGCCGCCGAGCGCCGCGTCGAGTTCGGAAGCCGAGACCGGCGCGTCCTCGTCGCGAGCGAGGATCGTCGTCCTGCGGCCCATCAAGGTGGCGAGCCTGCCGAGCCGTTTGCAGTAGGCGCCGTTGTCGAGAACGAGCACATGGCCGTCCTTCGGCACGAGCGTCGCCACCGCGGCCTCGACGGCGAAGGTGCCGCTACCTTGCAGCGGCACGACGACGTGCGAGCCCTCGCCGTGGACGATCGCGAGCAGCTGGCGGCGCAGCTCGGCGGTGACGGCGATGAACGACGAATCCCACGAGCCCCAGTCGCGCAGCATCGCGCGCTTGGTGCGCTCGGTGGTCGTCAGCGGGCCGGGGGTCAGCAGGATGGCATCTCGTTGCATCGCATTCGATCCGGAATTGATCAGGTTCTTGTCGGCATCCGCCACGCCTGCGTCGTCTTGCCGAGCCACGCGCCGGCGAGGATGAAGAGCACCGTGACGACGCTCGATGTCGCCGTGACGAGCACGGCGCAGGCGGCCGCCGCGCCCGCTTCGCCGGCCTCATCGAGGCGGATGATCGACATCGTCGCCACCCGCGTCTCGGGCGCGTACAGGAAGACGACCGCCGAGATCGTCGTCATCGCGTTGATGAAGAAGTAGCGTGCGATGTCGATCAGCGTCGGCATGCAGATCGGCAGCGTGACGCGGCGCAGCGTCGTGAAGAACGGCACCTTGAGCGACGCGCTCACCGCCTCGAACTCGGCGTCGAGCGACTTCAGCGCCGTCACCGCGGTCAGGTGGCCGGTGGTATAGAAGTGGATGACGGTGCAGATGACGAGCAGCGTCATCGTCTGGTAGAGGCCATTCAGCGGATTGGCCGGCGCGTTGAAGAAGAAGATGTAGCCGAGGCCGAGGACGAGCCCCGGAACGCCCATCGGCAGCGTCGACAGCAGCCGCAGCAGCGGCCGCAGCAGCGCCGCGCCGCGCGTCTTCTCGAGCATGTAGGCGCCGAGGAAGACGATGATGGTGCCGAAGAACGCAGTGCCGGCGGCGAGACGGAGGCTGTTCAGCATCGCCTCGCCGACCTCGCCGTCGACGATTCCCATCGTGTAGTGCTTCAGGCTCGGCGTCAGGTTGTACGGCCAGTAGGTCGCGAACGAGGCGAAGATCGCCATTGCGAGCATGGCGAGCATGAGGGCGCTGATCATGCCGACGAAGGCGAGCATGAGGGCGTCGAAGCCGCGTGAAGGCCTGGGCGCGTACGGCACGGCGCGGGCGGTCAGCAATGCCGTTTGCTTGCGCTGCACCAGCCAGTCGATGGCGAAGGTCAGCACCGCCGGCGCGAGCAGGAACAGGCCGACGACGGCGCCGCGCTGGAAGTCCTGCTGCCCGATCACGAGCTTGAAGACGTCGGTCGCGAGCATGTTGAAGTTGCCGCCGATCACCTTCGGAATGCCGAAGTCGGTCATCACGAGGGTGAACGACACCAGCGCCGCCGAGATCAGCCCGTACTTGGCGCCCGGCAGCGTGATGGTGAAGAACTTGCGGCGGGTCGACGTGCCGAGCGCCGCCGCGGCCTCGTACAGGCGCGCGTCAGCGAGCGCCAGCGCACTGAGCAGGATCATCAGCGCATGTGGAAAGACGGCGAAGCACTCGGCGATCACGATCCCGGGCGCGCCGTAGACGTTCTCGAAGCCGAGCGCGGTGATCATGCCGCGCGCGACGCCCTGGTTGCCGAACCAGTAGATCAGCGAGATCGCCGACAGCAGCGTCGGCGCCAGCAGAGGGATCAGCGCGATGGTGCGGAACGTGCCCTTGGCCGGGATGCAACTGCGCGTCAGTGCGTAGGCGAAGCCGAACGCGAGCGGCACCGTGACGATCGTCACCAGCAGCGACACCGAAAAGCTGTTCACGAACGATTGCAGCAGGGCAGGCGTGCGCAGGTAGCTCGCGAAGTTGGCGAGGCCGACAAAGTGGCCGTCGCCGTTCTCGACCGCTTTCAGGAGGATGGTCGCGAGCGGCAGAGCGAGAAAGACGACGAGCGCCATCACCACGAGCGCGAGCACCGCGTGGGCGATGCGGTCGGTCCAGTGCGCTCGCTGGCGAAGCGCGCGCTCGGCGATAAGCGGCAGGACGGCGGACACGGGAGAGATCGCCTAGAAGAAGCGCATCCGCTCCGGCAGCACCCTGAGCGGCAGCCGGCTGCCGACCTCGAGCCCCTGCTCGGAGAGATAGTTGAGCGAGAGATAGACGGTGATCGGATGTGCCGCGATCGCCTCCGCCTTGACGTGGACGAGACAGTACGAGCCGAGGAACTCGATCTTGTCGATCGCAGCATCGAAGACGTTTGAATCGCCGGCCGCGATCGGCCGCGCGAGGACGTCCTCGGGCCGCAGGTAGATCTTGACGTCGCGGACGTCGGCGGTGTCGCGCTCACAGGCGAAGCGCCGTTCGCCGATGCGCAGGTCGCGACCCGGATGGAGCTTGCCCGAGAGGACGTTGATCTTGCCGACGAAGTCGGCGACGAACGCCGTCGCCGGCTCGCGGTAGACCTCCATCGGCGTGCCGACCTGCTCGATCACGCCCTGATTCATGACGACGATGCGATCGGCGACCGAAAGCGCCTCCTCCTGGTCGTGCGTGACCATGATCGTCGTCACGCCGAGCTTGCGTTGGAGGCTCCGGATCTCCTGGCGCAGGCGAACGCGCTCGAGCGCGTCGAGCGCCGACAGCGGCTCGTCGAGGAGGAGCAGGCCCGGCGACGTCGCGAGCGCACGCGCCAGTGCGATCCGCTGCTGCTGGCCGCCCGAGAGCTGGGCCGGGACCTTGGCGCCGCTGCCCGGCAGGCCGACCAGGCGCAACAGCTCGTCGACCCGAGCCGCGATCAACGCCCTCGGCTGGCGGCGATTGACGAGGCCGTAGCCGACGTTGTCGGCGACCGAGAGATTCGGGAACAGCGCGTATGACTGGAAGACGATGCCGTAGTCGCGCTCGGCCGGCGGCAGCAGCGAGATGTCGCGACCGTCCTGGAGGATCCCACCGGCGCTCTGCGTCTCGAGGCCGGCGATGATGCGCAGCAGCGTCGTCTTGCCGCAGCCCGAAGGGCCGAGGAAGCAGACGAACTCGCCGCGCTCGACCGACAAGTCGATGTCGGCGAGCGCCTGGAAGGACCCGAACGACTTCCGGATCGCCTCCAGGCGGAGGTACTCGGCCATCGAAACCTATTTCTTGGGCTCGGACTTCGCGTTGTAGCGCTTCGTCCACTCCTCGAGGACGCGCGCGCGGTTGTCGGCCAGGGTCTTGAAGTCCATCTTGACGAGGCGCTTCTCGTAGTCGGCGGGCACGTTGGCGAGCGGCGAAGCGACGCCGGGTTGCGCGGTGATCGCGAAGTTCTTGCCGTACAGCTTCATCGCATCCTTGCTCGACGCCCAGTCGGCGAGCTTCTTCGCCGCCGCGAGGTGCTGCGTTCCCTTGTGGATCGCGAACGCCTCGAGGTCCCAGCCGAGGCCTTCCTTCGGGAAGATCAAGTCGATCGGCGCACCCTTGGCCTTGTTGGTATTCGCCCGGTACTCGAACGAGATGCCGACGACGTACTCGCCGGTCGCCGCCATCGTGCACGGCTTCGAGCCCGAATGGGTGTACTGGGCGATGTTCTCGTGCAGCGCGTCCATGTACTTCCAGCCGCAGCCCTTGCCGTTGTCGTCGCCCCAGAGCGTGAGCCAGGCGGTGACGTCGAAGTAGCCGGTGCCCGACGAGGCCGGATTCGGCATCACGATCTGGCCCTTGTAGATCGGCTTGGTCAGGTCTTTCCAGGTCTCGGGCTTGGGAATGCCATTCTTCTGCGCCTCGACGGTGTTGAAGCAGACGGTCGCCCCCCACACGTCCATGCCCCACCATGCGGGCGGGCTCTTCTTGTCGCGATAGATGGCCATGATGGCGTCGAGGTTGAGCGGCGCGTACGGCTGCAGCATGCCGTCGGAATCGAGCAGCGCCAGGCTCGACGCGGCGACGCCCATGACGACGTCGGCCTTCGGGTTCGCCTTCTCGGCGAGGAGCTTGGCGGTGATGACGCCGGTCGAGTCCTGCACCCACTTCAGGTCGATGTCGGGGTTGGCCGCCTTGAAGCCCGCCTCGTAGGCCTTGATCTGGTCGACCTCGAGCGCGGTGTAGACGGTGAGCGTCGTCTTCTGCGCGAACGCGGCGCCCGCGCAGGCGACCAGGGTGGCGCCGAGCAGCGCCTTCATTGAACGCGAAATCATGCGGATCTCCCAGGTTGTTCGTTTGGTGGGCGACTGGTGCAGATGCCCCGCGCCGCGCGCAAAGCCTATGCCAACTCGATGACGGTTCGATGAGCGGCCGGGCGAGTCTAGGCATGCCCCCTGCGAAGTCAACTGTTTTTTGGAGATTGTTGACAATCTGCGCCTCATCGTTTCTACTGCACCGATGCCCGCCCTCGCCGCGGCCGCCGCGCCGCACCCCACGATCACGCTCCTGCAGACGAGCTCGCTCGCGAC
>DASXIP010000606.1:0-1608 GCA_036497875.1 Caldimonas sp. | reverse complement strand
GACCTTGGTGGTGATGAAGGCGTCGTTGGAGCGTTCCTTGAACGTCGTCGCCGGGCCGACGCTCAGCTCGTTGACGACCGAGGCCACGGTGTCGACGCGGGCGACGACCTGCTCGACGGTCGTCTTGTCGGCATCGGTCGGCACCTGGCCGGTGAGGAGCACGAGGTGGTTGTAGCTCGTCGTGTTGACGCGCACGCGCCCGTCCGGAAAGGCCTCGTCGAGGCGGCTGTTCGCCTTCAGCTCGATCACTTCGTCATCGACCTGCGAGCCTCCGGCGCGGCGGTCGGTCGCGACCATCGCACCGCCGACCACGGCAGTGCCGACGACGATCGGTGCGCAGCCGGCGAGAAGCGCCGCGGCGAGCGCGACGACGGGGAAGGCGTGGGCGGGCAGATGCGGGCGGAGGCCCCGGGTCATGTGTTTTCCTCTTCGCCAAGCAGTTGCAGGTCGACCGCATCGCACAGGCAATGCAGGACGAGCAGATGGATTTCCTGGATGCGCGCCGTGCGCTCGTGCGGAACGCAGATGTGGACGTCGGTCTCGGTGAGTCGCTCGCGCATCTTGCCGCCGGTATTGCCGGTCAGCGCGATGACGGTCATCTCCTTGGCACGCGCCGCGGCGATCGCGGCGAGCACGTTCGCCGAGTTGCCGCTGGTCGACATCGCCAGCAGGATGTCGCCCGGGGCGCCGATCGCCTCGACCTGCTTCGCGAACACGACTTCGTAGCCGTAGTCGTTGCCGACCGCGGTCAGGATCGATGTGTCGACGGTGAGCGCGATCGCCGCCAGGCCCGGCCGTTCACGCTCGTAGCGGCCGACGAACTCGGCAGCGAAGTGCTGGGCGTCGGCAGCCGAGCCGCCGTTGCCGCAGGCGAGCACCTTGCCGCCGGCGGTGATGCAGCCGACCAGGGCGCTGACGGCGTCCGCGATCGGCTTCGAGAGCACTTCGGCGGCGGCGTTGTGCAGATCGGCGCTGTCGAAGAACTGCTGCTGGATGCGTTGCTCGAGCATGGTCACGGATGATATGACACGGTGTCGCGACCGATTCGAAGTGGTCTTCGCTAGCCCGCATCGAAGGCTGCGCGCAGCCACTCGATCGTGTCGCCGTCACCGCGACGACGTCGAACCGGCACGGCGGCGGATCGCGCAGCGCGCGCAGGAAATGCGTCGCCGCGAGACCAGGCGCTGCCGCTTCGCCGCACCGACGCTTGCCGCCGCGCCGCCGAAGCGGTTGTCGCTGCGCACCCGGACCTCGACGAAGACGAGCGTACCGTCGCGATCGTGCATGACGAGATCGACCTCGCCGCCGCGCGCCCCGCGGCCCGCGCGCGACGCGATAATTGCGCCGCACCAGCACCGGTCCCGCGGCCAGGAGATGGTCGAGGGCGCGCGCTTCGGCGGCGTCGCCGAGCGCCTTGGTCGTGGGCAGGTTCGTCACCGCGGGGCGCGCGCCGGAGGTCGCAACAGTTGGATGGAGCCAAGCTCGTCGAGGCGGCGGCTCTTGCCGCCGCCGGCCAGCAGTATCCCGCCGGTGCGCTCTACGTCGTCGCGACGCCGATCGGCAACCTCGCCGACATCACGCTGCGCGCCTTGCACGTGCTCGCGATCG
>DASXIP010000605.1:0-1888 GCA_036497875.1 Caldimonas sp. | reverse complement strand
CGCTGGCATTGCGCGTCGTAGGCCTCGTAGACGCGGACGAGGACGCGGCTCTGCTCGTCCTTGACCTCGATGTCCTTGGCGCGCAGGCCGTCGTCCTTGGCGCCGGCGATCGCCCACGCCAGCTGCTTCGGCGGATGGCGCTCCTCGTCGAGGTTCATCGCCTTGACGACGCGCTTGACCGCCGACAGCTGGTCGCTCGTGTCGAGGATCTGGAACCCCTGTGGCAGCGCGGCGAGCTTCCAGTGCGCGCGCAGGAACCGGTTGCACAGGCCGTGGAAGGTGCCGACCCACATGCCGCGAACCGGGATCGCGAGCATCGCGTCGAGCCGCGTCAGCATCTCCTTCGCGGCCTTGTTGGTGAAGGTCACGGCCATGACACCGCCCGGCGACAGCTGCCCGGTCTGGATCAACCAGGCGATCCGCGTCGTCAGGACCCGCGTCTTGCCCGATCCGGCGCCGGCGAGGATCAGCGCTGGCGCGGGCGGCAGGGTGACGGCGGCGAGTTGCTCGGGATTCAGCCCCTCGAGAAGGCGCGCTGGGCGTTCGACGACGGGCGAGGGGTTCACTTGCCCATTCTAGGAAGGCCCCGGCTCGTGCCGGCGCTCGGCGAGCCCCGTAGAATGCCGCAACGGGCGCTCTCGAGGCGCCCGTTTTCGCTCGCCACCATGGAAATCTTCGACTACGACAACGTCCTCCTCTTGCCGCGCAAGTGCCGCGTCGAGAGCCGGTCGGAGTGCGACCCCTCGGTGGAGTTCGGGCGGCGGCGCTTCGCCCTGCCCGTCGTCCCGGCGAACATGAAGACCGTCGTCGACGAGCCGATCGTCGAATCGCTGGCGGCGAACGGCTTCTTCTACGTCATGCACCGCTTCGACGTCGACAACGTCGCGTTCGCGCGGCGGATGCGCGCAAAGAACCTGTTCGTCTCGATCAGCTCGGGGGTCAAGCCGCCCGACTTCACCGTCATCGACAAGCTCGCCAGCGAAGGCGTCGGCGCCGACTACGTGACGATCGACATCGCCCACGGCCACGCCGACACCGTGCACCGGATGATCGAGCACATCAAGGCGAAGCTGCCGAAGGCGTTCGTAATCGCCGGCAACGTCGCCACGCCGGAGGCGGTGATCGACCTCGAGAACTGGGGCGCCGATGCGACCAAGGTCGGCGTCGGCCCGGGCAAGGTCTGCATCACCAAGCTGAAAACGGGCTTCGGCACCGGCGGCTGGCAGCTCTCGGCGCTCAAGTGGTGCGCGCGCGTCGCGACCAAGCCGATCATTGCCGACGGCGGCATCCGCGACCACGGCGACATCGCCAAGAGCGTCCGCTTCGGCGCCTGCATGGTGATGGTCGGCTCGCTCTTCGCCGGCCACGAGGAGTCGCCCGGCCGCACGGTCGAGGTCGACGGCAAGCTGTTCAAGGAGTACTACGGCTCGGCGTCGGACTTCAACAAGGGCGAGTACAAGCACGTCGAAGGCAAGCGCATCCTCGAGCCGATCAAGGGCAAGCTCGCCGACACGCTGCGCGAGATGCGTGAAGATGTGCAAAGTTCGATCTCGTACGCCGGCGGGACACGCTTGGCAGACATCCGCAAGGTCAACTACGTCATCCTCGGCGGCGACAACGCCGGCGAGCACCTGTTGATGTAGCCACCTGGTCATTGCCAATGAAAGCGATCCTTCGCACCCTGGCGTTCATCGCCGCCGCAGCCGTCGCCGGATGCGGCGGCAGCGACACGCTGGTGATCAACGCCGGCCAACTGCGGCTCGTCAATGCGACGAGCAGCTTCGCCGGCCTCGACCTGTTCGCCAACAGCACCGCAGTTGCGACCGGCGTCGCGCCCTACTCCGCCAGTGGCTACACCGACCTGAAGGCCGATAGTTACCCGCTCGCG
>DASXIP010000604.1:0-2872 GCA_036497875.1 Caldimonas sp. | reverse complement strand
GGAGCGTCCCTGCGCATCCAGACGAACGCCAGCGGCAACAGGTAGATGCCTTGCAACAGCGTCTGCGCGATCACCTGCGGGTCGCGGCCGATCAGCTTCCATTCCTTGACCAGCACGTTGTGCCAGAGACCGCCGCGAAAGCGCACGGGGCGCGCCTCGCCTCGCGGCCTCACCGGCGCGGTCACGGCTTCCTGGGTGCCGGCAAGGAACCACCTGGCGAGTGCGTTGACGACGATCGCGAACGCGCCGACGCCGACGGCGCCGAGCACGACGAGGGCGAACGGGTCGCCGAGGAGCGCGTTCAACGGCAGCCAGAGCAGCTGGTCGCGCGCCAGCCAGCCGCCGTTGCGCGCGCTGCGGTAGGCGCCGACGATCCAGGTGGTGGCGCGACCCGGTGCGACGAGGTTGGCGACCTGCGTCGTCAGAAAGAGCGCCGCGCCGACGAGCGCGCCGACGACCTGCGCGGCGATGCGGGCGCGGCGGGCGCCGAGGAGGCGAACCAGCGCGATCGTCATCGCCATCCCGATCGCCGTCACGAGCAGGGCGGTCGCGGCAAGCGCCGGATAGATCGCGATCAGCGCGACCTCGCCCGTGAACAGGCCGACGTTGGCGACCGGCGCGAGCACCAGGGCGTAGAACGCGACGACCGAGACCGCGACGGCGAGGCCGCGGACGAGAAAGACGTTGCGCGGCGCGATCGGCGACGCCAGCAGCAGGTCGAGATCGCCGCGCTCGAAGAAGACGCCGACCGAGAGCGAGATCGCCTGCGACAGCATCAGCGTGCAGAAGAACCAGACCAGGAAGCCGGCGACAACGAACAGGCCCGGCGACAGCGTCGCCCAGCCGGTCGCTGCGACGATCAGCGCGAGCGCGACGTGATAGACGAGCCACAGGAACGCGACCAGCGCGAAGGCGGCGCGAAACGTCTTGCCGCCCAAGCCCCGCCACGTCAGTCGCAGCTCGTGCCGCAACAGCCACGGCCACGACCCTGGCGCGAGGGTCATGACGCGCTGCTCGTCAGCTGCAGGAAGACGTCTTCGAGGGTGCTGCCGCGATCCGTGCGCGCGGCCTGCGCGCGCAGCTCGTCGAGGCTGCCCTGGGCGATGATGCGGCCGCGCTGGATGATGCTGATCCGCTCGGCAAGACGCTCGGCGATCTCGAGGATGTGCGTCGTCAGCACGATCGTGCAGCCGTCGCGCACGCGGGCGACGAGCAGGTCCTTGACCTGGCGCGCCGCCGCCGCGTCGAGACCGGTCAGCGGCTCGTCGAGGATCAGCAGCCGCGGCTCGTGGATCAGCGCTCCGGCAAGCGCGAGCTTTTGTCGCATGCCGCGCGAATAGCTCTCGGCGCGCTGCTCCGCCTGCGGCCAGAGGTCGAGCCGGCGCAGCAGTTCCTCGGCGCGCTGCGCTGCGGTGTCCGGCGGCAACGACCACAAGCCGGCGACGAACTCGAGGTACTCGAGCGCGCTCAACTTGTCGTAGACCGGCGGGTCGTCGGGCAGGAAGGCGAGGACGCGCTTGGCGTCGGCGCCCCGCGTCGCGACGTCGTGGCCGAGCACGGCGACGTTGCCGGCATCGGCCCGCAGCAGGCCGGCGACGACGCGCAAGGTCGTCGTCTTGCCGGCGCCGTTCGGCCCGAGCAGGGCGTGGAACTCGCCTTCGGGGATCGTGAGGTCGAGTCCGTCGACGGCGGCAGTGCCGGCGAAGCGCTTCGTCAGGCCGACGATCTCGAGCGCGTTCGCCATCGCCTTCGGCTGGCGATCAACCTTGCGCCGGCAGCAGGCGGCCGCGGACGAAGGCGCTGAACGAATCGACTGCGAAGACGAGGATGAACATTGCGAACAGCAGCGTCGCGGCCTGCGCCTGCTGGAAGATCGAGAGGTGGAAGTAGAGCAGCTGGCCGAGCCCGCCGGCGCCGACGAAGCCGAGCACGGCCGCCATCCGGATGTTCATCTCGAGGCGGTAGAGCGCATAGGCGATGCCTTGCGCGGTGACGAGCGGCAGCGTCGCATATGCGAACGCCGTGATGCGGCCGCTGCCAGCGTCGCGCAGCGCACGCTCGGGCGCCGCCGGCGCGTTCTCGAGGCTTTCCGCGTACAGCCTGCCGAGCACGCCCGTCGTGTGCAGCGCGAGCGCGAGTGTTCCTGCGAACGGGCCGAGGCCGGCGGCGATGACCATCAGCGCCGCCCAAACGAGCTCGGGAACGCTGCGCAGGAAGTTGAGGACGAGGCGCGCGGAGAGGCGGGCAGCGAGGCCGAAGCGACCCGCCGCAGGCAACGCGAGCATCGCGCCGGCGACGACCGCGAGCAGGGTTCCGATCGTCGCCACCGCGAACGTCTGCAGTGCGCCCCACGCCGCCTTGGCGACGAACGCCGGCGACAGGTCGGGCGGGAAAAACTCGGCGACGAACTTCGCCATCAGCCGGATCGATTCATTGCTGACGAGTTGCCGGTAGTCGACGGCGAGGTAGACGAAGCTCCACGCGATCGCCGCGGCGACGCCGATCGCGAGCGCGATGCAGGCATTGCAGCGCGGAAGTTGTGCGGGCGGCGCCGGCGCGGTAGCGAGCCCGTCGTTCACGCCAGGACCCTCCGGATGACGGCGCTCAGCGCGTCGGCGACGACGACGAGGGCGAGGAACGTGAGCAGGATCGTGCTCGCCTCGCCGCCGTTCAGCATCTTCATCGACTGGTCCATCAGCTGGCCGAGCCCGCCGGCGCCGACGAAGCCCATGACGACCGATGCGCGCACTGCGCATTCCCAGCGATAGACGGTGTACGACGCCAGCTCCTGCGCCGTGCTCGGCACCAGCGCGTAGAGCAGCGCGGCGACGCGCGGGCTGCCGGCTTCGAGGAGCGCACGTGCCGAGCGGGT
>DASXIP010000603.1:0-4617 GCA_036497875.1 Caldimonas sp. | reverse complement strand
CGGTCGGCGGGTTGAAGTGGCCGCAGCCGACGAAGAGGTCGCCCGGCTCGCCGACGGCCGCCGCTGCGCTCGCATCGCCGCTCGCATCGCCGCTCGCATCGCCGCTCGCAATTGCCGGCGGCAGCCCGCGCAGCCCAATCGCGCGTTCGACACCGCCGGAGCGGCCGACGAGCCAGTCGCGCTCGAGGGCAAGGACGACCCTCGCCGGGTCGCGGTCGGCGAAGCCGAGCCGCGCCAGCAGCTGGCGGCGCAGATCGGTCCCCGCCGCGCGCGCCGCGTTACCCGAGACGAAGGTCTGCCGCGACGCCGACGACTTGCCGGCGTCGGCAGTGCGGTCGGTATCGCCCATCACCTGCTCGACCGCTGCGAGCGGCAGGCCGACGCCGTCGGCGAATATCTGCGCCATGATCGTTGCGGTCCCCTGGCCGATCTCCTGCGCGCCGTTGTAGAGCATCAAGTGGGCGCCGCGCCCAGCGCTCCAGCGGAGCGCGCCGCGCATCGTCGAGGGATTGGCGATGACCGTGTTGCCGATGCCGTACCACATGCAGGCGATGCCAGCGCCGCGCCGCTCGGGCGAGCCTCGCGCCACCGCCTCGGCGTTGGCGTCGCGTGCCGCCGCCAGCGCCGCCCGCCACGCCGGCCGCAGCGCGTCGAGACACGCCCGCAGGCCGACGCTCGCGGTGAGCATCTGACCGGTCGGCGTCGAGTCGCCGGCGACGAGGGCGTTGCGGTGGCGGAACTCGAGCGCGTCGATCCCGGTGCGCTCGGCGAGCTCGTCGATCAGCAGCTCGCCGAGCAGCGTCGACTGCGGCACGCCGAAGCCGCGGAACGCGCCGGCGACGCTGTCGTGCGTCAGCACGGCGCGCGTCAGCGCGCGCACGTTGGCGACGCGGTACGGGCCGCTGGCGTGGATCGGCACGCGGTTGGCGACCGTCGGTCCCCACGATGAGTAGGCGCCGGTGTTGAAGTCGCCGGCGAAGTCGAACGCGACCAGCCTGCCATCGCCATCGCACGCCGCGCTCGCGCGCATCGCGGCCGGATGCCGCTTCGTGCTCGACAGCATCGATTCGGGCCGCTCGTAGACGAGGCGCACCGCACGGCTCAGCTTCCACGCGGCGACGGCAAGGAGCGGCTGCACCGAGAGGTCGAGCTTGCCGCCGAAGCCGCCGCCGATCGCCGACGGCACGATGTGCACCTGCGCCGGGTCGATCGCGAGCACGCTCGCGACCTCGTCGCGATCCATGTACGGCGTCTGCGTGCAAGCGAAGACGCGAACGCGGCGACGCGAGCCGCTCGCGCCGGTGGCCTCGACGATCTCGGCGAAGCCGGCCTCGGGCTCGATGTAGGCGTGCTCGACGTGGCGGGTCGCGAACGACGCCGCCGCCACGTGCGCCGCGCCGGCGAGGGCGGTGTCGACGTCGCCGCGGACGACGCGGCCGCGGCAGAGAACGTTGTCGGGGTAGCGGGCGTGGACCGGCGTTCCGCCGGCGGCGGCAGCGAGCGCGTCGGCGCTCGCTTGCGGCGCCGGCAGCGGCACGTAGCGGATCGGCAACTCGGCGACGTCGATCGCCTCGACCGTCGCGGCATCGCCGACGAGCGCGAGCACCGCTTCGCCGCGGAAGCGAACGATGCCGTCGGCGAGAACCTGCTGGTCGCGCAGGTCGGCGAAGATCGCGAACGCGTTGCGCGGCACGTCAGCCGCGGTGACGACGTCGACGAGCCCCGGCCAGCGCGCCCGCAGCGGCGCAAGGTCGCCGATCGACACCTGCGCGTGCGGATGCGGCGAACGGACGACGCGCATCGTCAGCACCGGCTCGGCCGCTGCCGGCAACGCGTCGGCGCCGAAGCGCTCGGTGCCGGTGACCTTCGCCGGCGCGTCGAGGCGCGCGACGCGCGCGCCGACGGCATGACCCACGGCCGCGGTCGGCGCGTCGGCGACCGTGCCAGCGCCGACCGCGAGCACCGCTTCGACAATCTTGCGGTAGCCGGTGCAGCGGCAGAGCACGCCGGCGAGCGCGTCCTGCACCTCCGCTTCCGTCGGCCGCGGGTTCGTCCGCAGCAGCGCGGCCGCGCTCATCAGCATGCCCGGGGTGCAGATGCCGCACTGGGCAGCGCCGTGGGCGACGAACGCCCGCTGCAGTGCCGACAGCGCGCCGTCGGCGGCGGCAAGACCTTCGACCGTCGTCACCGCACGGCCGTCGCACTGGCCGACGCCGACGATGCACGCGCAGACCTGCTCGCCGTCGAGCAGCACCGTGCACGCGCCGCAGTCGCCGGCGTGGCAGCCGATCTTGGTGCCCGTGAGGCCAAGCTCGTCGCGCAGCGCGTCGGCAAGGCGCCGCGCCGGGTCGCCGGCGAGCTCGCGCCGAGCACCATTGACGTCGAGCCGGACGATCTGGATCGCCGGCAGGTCGCGCGCCGTCATCGCCCGGCCGCTCGGGCGATGTCGCGCAGCGCGCGGCCGAGCAAGGTGCGCGTCGCGTCGAGCCGGTAGGCGGCGCTGGCGCGCAGGTCGTCGATCGGCGCGAGCGGCACTAGGTCGGCGGCGTCGACCAGCGCCGCGAGATCGCCGCGCACCGACTTGCCGACGAGGCGGCTCTCGAGGGTGGACAGCCGGCGCGCCGCCGCGGCGCAGCTGCCGACGGCGGCGCCGGAGGCGACGATCGTGCCGTCGGCGTCGCAGTCGATGACGAGCGCCACCGTCGTCACCGCGATCGTCAGATATCGGCGGCCGCCGAGCTTGGCGAACGCCGAACGGGCATGCGTGCTGCGGGCGGGGATGCAGACGGCGACGACGAGCTCGTCGGCAGTGCGCGCCGTTTGCCGGTTGCCGAGCACGAAACGCTGGAGCGGCAACGTCCGCTCGCCGCGCTCGCTGCGCAGGACGACGCTGGCGTCGAGCGCCAGCAGCACGGGCGTGCCGTCGGCGGCGGGCGAGGCGTTGCAGAGGTTGCCGGCGACCGTGCCGGTGTTTTGGATCTGGACGCCGCCGACCTCGCGCGCGGCCGCCTTCAACGCGTCGAGCACCGGCGGCAGATCGGCGCGGACGACGTCGGTCCACGTCGTTGTCGCGCCGATCGTCCAGCCGCTGTCATCGCGCCGGATGCCGCGCAGCTCGGCGATGCCGGTGATGTCGAGCAGCGGCACCGCGACCGGCCGGCCGACGTGCGCGGGATAAAGGTCGGTGCCGCCCGCGAGAACCGCCCACGGGCCGGATGCCAGCAGCCGCGCGGCTTGCGCGATCGAAGCGGGGCGCTCGAAACGATGCTGCATGCGGCAAGCCTGGGATCCTCGGCGCGATGCCGATGAATGAAGTGTTTACTTCATTGCAGACTCAATCTAGCATGCCGCGGCGCGTTTGCAAAGACTTCTCGAGCCGCTCCTCCGATGGCCGTTGCCCGCGACCCGATCCAGACGCAGCGGCGCATCCTGCGCGCGGCGCGAAACGAATTCATGCGCCATGGCTACAGCGGCGCGCGCATCGAGCGCATCTCGCGCGCGGCGCGCTCGAGCGACCGGATGATCTACTACTACTTCGCGAGCAAGGAGGCGCTCTACCTGCAGGTGCTCGAGCGCGTCTACGGCGATCTCGGCGACGCCGAGAGCGCGCTCGCGCTCGACCCCTCGCAGCCGAAGCGGGCACTCGAGCAGTTGATCGATTTCACCTGGCGCTACTACCTCGAGCATCCGGAGTTCGTCGCCCTGCTCAGCAACGAGAACCTGATGCGCGGCAAGCACATCACCAAGTCGGTGAAGGTCAAGCAGCTGTCGCGGCCGGTGCTCGAGATTTTGGGGACAATACTGGCCGAGGGCGCGCGCCAGGGGATATTCAGGCGCGGCCTCGACGTCAAGAAGGTCTACCTCACGCTCGCTGCGCTCGGGTACTTCTATCTCTCCAACCGATTCACACTGTCGAGCTTTCTCGGCACGGATCTCATGCAGGCGGCCGAACGCGACGCCTGGCTGGCCGAGATCCGGCGCGTCATGACAGCAGCGGTGAGCGTCCCGAACGGCGCGAAGAACAGCGTCGCGAAAGCACTATAAATGGCGGCCTACGAAGTTCAGAAGGTCCTGACGGTCCACCACTGGAACGAATCGCTATTCACGTTCACGTGCACGCGCGGCACGAGCCTGCGCTTCGAGAGCGGCCATTTCGTGATGGTCGGCATCATGGTCGACGGCAGGCCGCTCATGCGCGCTTACTCGATTGCGAGCGCGCATTACGAGGAGCACCTCGAGTTCTTCAGCATCAAGGTGCCGAACGGGCCGCTGACATCGCGCCTGCAGCACATGCAGGTCGGCGACGACGTGCTGGTCGGCATCAAGCCGACCGGAACGCTGGTGCTGACCGACCTGCTGCCGGGCCGGTTCCTCTACCTGTTCGCAACCGGCACCGGGCTGGCGCCGTTCATGAGCATCATCCGCGACCCCGACACCTACGAGCGCTTCGAGAGGATCGTCCTCGTCCACGGCGTTCGGAAGGTCGACGAACTCGCCTACGCCGACCTGATCGCGCACGACTTGCCGCGGCACGACCACCTGGGCGAGCAGGTACGCGCGCAGCTCGTCTACTACCCGACCGTCACCCGCGAGCCGTTCCGCAACCAGGGCCGGCTG
>DASXIP010000602.1:0-1767 GCA_036497875.1 Caldimonas sp. | reverse complement strand
GTGCGCCGCGCGCCAGGATCGTCGTGTCGAAGCCGACGGCGACGAACAGCGCACCGGCGGCGAGATAACTGCGCGCGCGCTCCGGGTTGGTGGCGAGAATCCCGGGCGCCTTGCCGGCGGCGAGGACCGCGGCGATGCCGTCGTCGATTGCACGCAGCACGTCGGGGTGGCTCGCATTGCCGAGATGGCCCATCGATGCCGACAGGTCGGCCGGGCCGAAGAAGACGCCGTCGACGCCTTCGGTGGCCGCGATCGCCGCGACGTTTGCGATTCCTTCGACCGACTCGACCTGGACGAGCACGCAGATTTCTTCATCGGCGCGCTCGACGTAGCCCTCGACGTTGTTCCAACGCGAGGCGCGCGTGATCGCGCTGCCGAGGCCGCGCGTACCGCGCGGCGCATAGCGGGTCGCGGCAACCACCTCGCTCGCCTGCGCTGCCGTGTGCACCATCGGCACGAGCAGCGTCAGCACGCCGATGTCGAGGTATTGTTTGATGATCGCTGTGCTGCCTTCGACCGGGCGGACGACGGCGCTCACCGGGTACGGCGCCAGCGACTGCAACTGCGCGAGCACGGTCTGCACATTGTTGGGAACGTGCTCGCCGTCGACGAGCAGCCAGTCGAAGCCAGCGGTGGCGACGACCTCGGCTGCATACGGATCGGCGAGTGCGAGCCAAAGACCGATCTGCGGCTCGCGGCGACGAAGCGCCGTTTTCAGCACGTTGACGGGAAGCTTCATCGCACGCTCATGCAAAGTGGAAGTCGATCGCGCCGAGCCGGCCGTAGTCGACATGGAAGACGTCGCCGCGCGCCGCGGCGGTCGGCCGCGTGAACGAGCCGCCGAGAACGACATCGCCGGCATCGAGCTGCTCGTCGTAGGCAGCGATCTTGTTGGCGAGCCAGACGATGCCGTTGCCCGGATGGTCGAGCACACCGGCGGCGAGCCCCGTCTCCTCGACGACGCCGTTCTTGGTCAGGATCGCGCCGACCCAACGCAGGTCGACCTCGCCGGGGCGGACGGCAATACCGCCGGTGACGATCCCGGCGTTGGCGGCGAAGTCGGCGATCGTGTCGAAGACCTTGCGCGGCGCCTTCGTCTCGCGGTCGAACTGCTCGATGCGAGCGTCGATGATCTCGACCGCCGGGGTGACGACATCGGTCGCGGCGAGGACGTCGGCGAGCGTCACGCCGGGTCCGCGCAGCGGCTTGGCGAGGACGAACGCGAGCTCGACCTCGACCCGCGGCGCGATGAAGCGCTCGCTCGGGATCGCGCCGGCGGCGAAGAACATGTCGTCGAGCAGCGGCGCGAAGTCGGGCTCGTCGATCTGCGATGCCTGCTGCATCGCACGCGACGTCAAGCCGATCTTGCGGCCCTTGACGATGCGCCCCTCGGCGAGTCGCGTCCGCAGCCATGCCCGCTGGATCGCGTAGCCGTCGTCGATCGTCATCGTCGGATGGCGTAGCGAGAAGTGGCGCACCTGGATGCGCCGCTTCTGGGCGTCGTGGAGCTCGGCGGCGAGCACGGCGATCGTCTTCTCGCCGAGCATCAGCGGCCCTTGAAGAGCGAATGCAGGTTGCTGTGCTTGGCGTCGTACACCGGCGCCCCTTCGTCGATCTGCAGCGTGATGCCGACCGGCCGGCGCGCAAAGAGCTCCGCGAAGTGGCTGCGCACGGCGGCGATCAAGGCATCGCCCGTCGCGGTGACGACGGCAGCGTCGCGGCCGGGCGCGATGCGAACGTTGAGGTACACGAAGGCGCGGTCGGGCA
>DASXIP010000601.1:0-2423 GCA_036497875.1 Caldimonas sp. | reverse complement strand
CCGGCGTTCGCATGGGCGTCGACCCGCTCGGCGGCGCGGGCGTCCACTACTGGTCGCGCATCGCAGAACAATATCGGGTCGAGCTGACGGTGGTGAGCGAGGAGGTCGATGCGACGTTTCGTTTCATGACGCTCGACTGGGACGGCCAGATCCGCATGGACCCGTCGTCGCGTTATGCGATGCAGCGGCTGCTCGCGATCAAGGACCGCTTCGACATCGCGTTTGCCTGCGACACCGACCATGACCGGCACGGCATCGTGACGCCGGCCGGCCTGCTCGCACCGAACGCGTACTTGTCGACGATGATCGATTACCTGTTCCGCAATCGCCCACCGTGGGCGCCGGCCGCCGCCGTCGGCAAGACCATCGTCAGCACGCAGCTGATCGACCGCATCGCTTCGCGTCTCGGCCGCCGGCTCTACGAGGTGCCGGTCGGCTTCAAGTGGTTCTCCGAGGGCCTCGGCGACGGCTCGCTCGGCTTCGGCGGCGAGGAGAGCGCCGGCGCCTCGTTCCTGCGCCGCGACGGCAGCGCGTGGACGACCGACAAGGACGGCATCGTCTCGGCGCTCCTCGCAGCGGAGATCACCGCCCGCTCGGGCCGCGATCCTGCGCAGGCCTACGCTGCGCTGGCGCGCGAGCTCGGCGAACCGGTCAACGACCGTATCGACGCGCCGGCCACCGTCACGCAGAAAGAGCAGCTCGCGGCGCTCGCGCCGACCGCGCTCGGGGCGAAGGAGCTTGCCGGCGAAGCGATCGAGCAGGTGCTCGACAAGGCGTCGGGCAACGGCGCGCCGATCGGCGGCATCAAGGTCGTCGCCAGGAGCGGCTGGTTCGCGGCGCGGCCGTCGGGCACCGAGGAGATCTACAAGATCTACGGCGAGAGCTTCGCCGGCGACGCGCATCTGCGGCGCATCCTCGACGAGGCGCAGCGCATCGTCGACCGCGCGATCGCCGCACCGGCCGACACGAAGGCTGCCTGACGTGGACGGGCGCACACTCGTCGACACCGCCGCGGCGCTCGTCGCCGGCGACAGGGGCTTGCTCGCGATGGACGAGAGCACGCCGACCTGCAACAAACGCTTCGCCGCGCTCGGCATTCCGCTCACGGCCGAGATGCGGCGCGCCTACCGCGACATGATCGTGACGACGCCGCAGCTCGGAAGCGCCATCAGCGGCGCGATCCTTTACGACGAGACGCTGCGCCAGAAGACGAACGCCGGCGTGCCGTTCGCCGAAGCCCTCGTGGGCGCCGGCATCGTCCCCGGCATCAAGGTCGACGCCGGCGCGAAGGCGCTCGCCGGCCATCCCGGCGAGGAAGTGACCGAAGGGCTAGACGGCCTGCGCGAGCGGCTCGCCGAGTACGCAAACCTGCAGGCGCGGTTCGCGAAGTGGCGCGCCGTGATCCGCGTCGGCGACACGGTCCCGAGCCGGGCCTGCATCGCCGCCAATGCGCACGCGCTCGCCCGCTACGCGGCGCTCTGCCAGGAAGCCGGCCTGGTGCCGATCGTCGAGCCCGAAGTGCTGATGGACGGCGATCACACCCTCGCCCGCTGCGCCGATGTCACCGCCGACGTGCTGCACGCGGTGTTCGACGCGCTCGTCGCCCAAGGCGTGCTGCTCGAGGGCATGCTGCTGAAGCCGAACATGGTGCTGCCCGGACTAGCGGCGAGCGACCAGGCCGATCTCGACGCGATCGCCGATGCGACCGTGCGCTGCCTGCGGCGTCACGTGCCGGCGGCCGTGCCCGGCGTTGCCTTCCTCTCCGGCGGCCAGAGCGCACAGCTCGCGTCGGCGCGCTTGAGCGCGATGAACGTGCGCTGGCGCGGACGGCTGCCCTGGGCGCTGGCGTTTTCGTTCGCGCGCGCGATCCAGCAGCCGGCGCTCGAGGCGTGGCGCGGCGTCGCCGAGAACGTTCCGGCGGCGCAGCGCGCCCTCTTCCACCGCGCCGATTGCAACCGCGCCGCGCGTCGCGGCGAATACGACACGGCGACCGATTCGCCGCGTTCACCTTGACATCGAAGCGAGGACGACCCCATGCCCGCCACGCTCGACAAGCTTTGCATCGACACGCTGCGCTTCCTTTCGGTCGATATGGTGCAGAAGGCCAACAGCGGCCACCCCGGCTTGCCGCTCGGCGCCGCGCCGATGGCGTATGCCCTTTGGACGACGCAGCTGAAGCACAACCCGACGAATCCACTCTGGCCCGACCGCGACCGTTTCGTGCTCTCTGCCGGGCACGGCTCGGCGCTGCTCTACAGCCTGCTCCACGTCACCGGCTACGACGTGTCGATCGACGACATCGAGCACTTCCGCCAGTGGGGCAGCAAGACGCCCGGACATCCCGAGCGCGGTCACACGCCGGGAGTCGAGATCACGACCGGTCCGCTCGGCCAGGGCTTGGCGAACGCCGTCGGCATGGCGAT
>DASXIP010000600.1:0-2608 GCA_036497875.1 Caldimonas sp. | reverse complement strand
GCCGAGACCGGCCGCGAGGTCGGCCACGCGACCGCCGAGGCGGGTCGCAAGACCGGTCATGCAGTTGCCGAAACCGGGCGCGACGTCGGCCACGCGACGGCGGAAGCAGGTCGTGAAGTCGGCCATGCGACCGCCGAAGCGGGCCGCAAGACGGGGCACGCGGTGAAGAAGGAAACAAGCAAGACCAAGTCGGCGGCCAAGTCGGCATCGGCCAGCTGATCTCGCGCCGGCGAGCCGCAGTGCGCTTCGCGGCGCGCTGCGGTTTTTCGTCGGCGGCGCCGTGCTAACGCGCGAGCCCGCGCGCCAACTCGCCGGCGCACAGGGTCACCGCGGCATGCGCCTCGTCGATGACCTTGCCCATGGTGATGAAGCCGTGGACCTGCCGCTCGAAGCAGACGTAGGCGGCACGGTTGCCCGCCGCGACGAGACGTTCGGCGTATTCGAGCCCTTCGTCGCGCAGCGGATCGAACCCGGCGGTGACGACGAGCGCCGGCGGCAGCCGTGACAGGTCGGCGTGCAGCAGCGGCGACGCCCGCCAGTCGAGGTCGTGCGCCGGGTCGGCGATGTAGTGGTCGTGGTAGTAGTCGATCGTCTCGGTCGTCAGCAGGTAGCCGCTGCCGTTGACCTTGTGCGACGGGTGGCCGCGTCGCATGTCGGTCGCCGGATAGATGAGCAGCTGAAAGGCGATCGGCAGGTCGCCGGCATCGCGCGCGAGGATCGCGACGACGGCGGCGAGATTGCCGCCGGCGCTATCGCCGCCGACTGCGAGCCGCCCGTCGTCGATGCCCAGCTCGGCCGCCTGGCGGCGCACCCAGGTCGTCGCCGCGAGGCAGTCGTCGACAGCGGCGGGGAAGCGATGTTCCGGGCCCATCCGGTAGTCGACCGAGACGACGACCGCGCCCGCGCCATTGCAGAGCTGGCGGCAGAGCACGTCATGGGTGTCGAGGTCGCCGATCGTCCAGCCGCCGCCGTGGTAGTAGACCAGCGCGGGCAACAGCGCGCCGCCCCGCGCCGCCGTCGTGCCGGCACCGAGTGGGCGATAGATCCGCAGCGCGATCGCGCCGAGCGGCCCATCGCAGCGCGTCTCGACGATGCCGCCGACGTCGGGTGCCGGCGGCTGCGTAAAGCCGCGGCGATCGCGGTAGAAGGCGCGCGCCTCGACCGGCGTCAGCGTGTGCATCGCCGGCAGGCCGCGCGCGGCGATGAGATCGATCAGGGCGCGAGCGTCGGGATGCAGCATCGGTTGTTCCTGCGCGGCCGAGGGCCGCAGGCAAATGATGATCGATCAGAGCTGGCGCGAGCGCGCGAGTGGCGGGTTGCGCGCAAAGTAGCGCTCGATCCCGGCTGCGACCGCCGCCACCAACTGAGCCCGATAGTCAGGGTCGCGTAGCCTCGCCTCCTCGCCGGGATTCGAGATGAACGCCGACTCGACCAGGATTGACGGCACGTCGGGCGCCTTCAGCACGGCGAAGCTCGCCTGCTCGACGCTGCCCTTGTGGAGCTTGCCGACCTTGCCGATCTCGCCGAGCACCTCGCCGCCGAGCTTGAGGCTGTCCTTGATCTGCGCCGTCGTGCTCATGTCGAGCATCGTTCGCAGCACGGTCTCGTCCTTGTGGCGCAGGTTGGTTCCGCCGACGAGGTCGGAGGCGTTCTCGCGGTCGGCCATCCAGCGCGCCGCGCTGCTCGTCGCGCCGTGCTCGCTGAGCGCGAACACCGACGCTCCGCGCGCCTCCGGGGTCATGAACGCATCGGCGTGGATCGAGACGAAGAGATCGGCCTGGACCCGGCGCGCCTTCTTGACGCGCTCGTGCAGCGGCACGAAGAAGTCGGCGTCGCGCGTCAGCATCGCGCGCATGTTCGGGTTCGCGTTAAGGCGGTCGCGCAGCTGCATCGCGATCGCGAGGACGACGTCCTTCTCGCGCAGGCCGCTCGGGCCGATCGCGCCCGGATCCTCGCCGCCGTGGCCAGGGTCGATCGCGACGACGACGAGGCGGTCGATCTTCGCCTGCGCGATCAGCGGCGGCAGCGCCGCTGCGGCGTCGTTCCGGCTGCCGACCGCGGGTGCACGCGTCCCCGGCGGCGCCGACGCGGCGAATGGCGGCGCCGTCACGCCGAGCGGCGGCGACAGCGCAGCGCCGGTGGCCGCGGCGGTCGTCGTCGCTGCCGACGCCGCCGCCGCCTGGGCGTTGACGCGGCCGATGAACTCGCCGAGGGCATCCTGCACCGCCTGCGCCGCCTTCTGCTCGGCCTGCTCCTTGTCGCGGATCAGCGCGAGCAGCGGGTCGCGCTCGCGCGTCGGGTGGAGATCGAAGACGAGGCGGTGCTGGTAGGCGGCGACCGGCGCCAGCGTGAAGAGCTCGGGTGCGATCGGCTGCTTGAGGTCGAGCACGAGGCGAACGACACGCGGCTGGTTCTGGCCGACTCGCACGCGCGCGATGTAGGGATCGTCGGGCTGCACCTTGCCGACGATCTCGCGCAGCTGCGGGCTGAGCTCGAGGCCGTCGACGTCGATCACGAGCCGGTCGGGCGCGCTGGCGAGGAAGTGGCGCGCGCTCAGCGCCGCGTCGGACTCGATCGTCACCCGCGTGTAGTCGTCTGCCGGCCAGAC
>DASXIP010000599.1:0-1801 GCA_036497875.1 Caldimonas sp. | reverse complement strand
AGATCGGTCCACTCGTAGTCGATGCCGGGCGGCAAGGTCTCGGCGGCGATGCGCTTGATCGCGTCCTGCGCCTGGCCCGAGGAGTAGCCAGGCGCGGCGCCGCCGTTCACGTCGGCCGAGAGAAAGCCGTTGTAGCGCAGCGCGCGCTCCGGGCCGAAGGTCGGCGTCACCTTCATCAGCGCCGAGAGCGGCACCATCTCGCCGCTGTTGGAGCGCACCTTCAGCGCACCGACGTCTTCGGCGCGCGCTCGGTAGGCGGCGTCGGCCTGCACCCGCACGGAGTAGGTGCGGCCGAACTTGTTGAAGTCGTTGGCGTAGAGGCTGCCGAGGTAGATCTGCATCGTGTCGAACACGTCGGTCACCGGCACGCCGAGCTGGCGCGCCTTGGTGCGGTCGATGTCTGCGTAGAGTTGCGGCACGTTGACCTGGTAGCTCGAGAACAGGCCGACGATCTCAGGCGCCTGCGCCGCCTTGGCCATGAAGGCCTTCAGCGCCGTGTCAAGCGCCGCGAAGCCGAGTGAGGCACGGTCTTCGAGCTGCAGCTTGAAGCCGCCGGTCGTGCCGATGCCTTGCACCGGCGGCGGCGGGAACATGACGATGAATGCGTCCTGGATCGCGCCGAACTTCTGGTTGAGCTGGCCGGCGATCGCGGCGGCGCTCTGGTCCTTGCCTTTGCGCTGGTCGAACGGCGTCAGCGTCGTGAAGACGATGCCCGAGCTCGAGCTGTTGGTGAAGCCGTTGATCGACAGGCCGGGGAAGGCGACCGCGTGCTCGACGCCGGGCTGCTTCATCGCGATTTCGCCCATGCGGCGGATCACGTCTTCGGTGCGGTCGAGCGTGGCGCCGTCGGGAAGCTGCGCGAAGCCGATCAGGTACTGCTTGTCCTGCGCCGGCACGAAGCCGCTCGGCACGGTCTTGAACATGCCGACGGTCGCCGCCGCGAGCGCGACGTAGACGCCGAACATCACGGCCTTGCGAGAGATTGCCTTGGTGACGCCGCCGCTGTAGTTCGTGGCGCCACGCTTGAAGAGGCGGTTGAAGGCGGCGAAGAAGCCACCGAAGACGCGATCCATGCCGCGCGTCAGCGCGTCCTTCGGGGCGCCGCGCGCCTTCAGCAGCAGCGAAGCGAGGGCAGGCGAGAGCGTGAGCGAATTGATCGCCGAGATCACCGTCGAGATCGCGATCGTCAGCGCGAACTGCCTGTAGAACTGGCCCGACAGGCCGCTGATGAAGGCGAGCGGCACGAACACTGCGATCAGCACCAGCGCGATGGCGATGATCGGCCCCGAAACTTCGCGCATCGCCTGGTAAGTAGCGTCGCGCGGGCTGAGCCCCGCCTCGATGCTGCGCTCGACGTTCTCGACGACCACGATCGCGTCGTCGACGACGATGCCGATCGCAAGCACAAGGCCGAACAGGCTGAGCGCGTTGATCGAGAAGCCGAACACGTGCATCACGCCGAAAGTGCCGACGATGGCGACCGGGACCGCGATCAAGGGAATGATCGAGGCGCGCCAGGTCTGCAGGAAGAGGATGACGACGAGCACAACCAGCGCGACCGCTTCCAGCAGCGTGTGGACCACCGATTCGATCGAGGCGCGCACGAACTGGGTCGGGTCGTAGACGATCTCGTAGTCGACGCCGTCGGGCATCGCCTTCTTGATGTCGGCCATGGTCGCGCGCACGCCGTTCGAGATCGCGATGGCGTTCGAGCCCGGCGCGGCGAAGATCGGCACCGCGACGGCGTCCTTGTTGTCGAGGAGGGACCGCAGCGCGTAGTCGGCCGCGCCGAGCTCGAGCC
>DASXIP010000598.1:0-3890 GCA_036497875.1 Caldimonas sp. | reverse complement strand
CCGCTGACGGAGTGACGTCGGCGAAGACGATCGCGAGCCAGTCGGCGAGCTCTGCGCCGGTGCTGCAGCGGTCGCGGAAGACGCCGGCGGCGCGCAGCACAGCGGCGGCCGATGGCGCCACGATGCCGCGTCGCGCGAGCTGCTCGCCGACGAGATCGAGCAGGCGCTTGTCGGGAAGCGCCTTCAGGTAGTGCGCGTTGACCCAGTCGAGCTTGGCGGCGTCCCACTGTGCCGGGCTCTTCGAGAGATGGCTGCCGTCGAACCAGGCGACCATCTGCTCGCGCGAGAAGATCTCCTCGTCGCCATGGCTCCAACCGAGGCGCGCGAGGTAGTTGAGCATCGCCTCGGGCAGGTAGCCGCCCTCCTCGTACGCCGTGACGCTCACGGCGCCGCGCCGTTTCGAGAGCTTCAGGCCGTCGCTGCCGAGGATGATCGGCACGTGCGCGAAGACCGGCAACGGCGCACCGAGCGCGGCGAAGATGTTGATCTGCCACGGCGTGTTGTTGACGTGCTCGTCACCGCGAAAGACGTGGCTGATCCGCATGTCCCAGTCGTCGACGACGACCGCGAAGTTGTAGGTCGGGACGCCGTCGGCGCGGACGATCACGAGGTCGTCGATCTCGTGGTTGGCGATCGTGATCGGCCCCTTGACGAGATCGTCCCAGGTGACGACTCCCGCCTGCGGATTGCGAAAACGGATCACCGGTGGAATGCCGACCGGGATCGGCGGCAGCGTCTTGCCCGGCTCCGGACGCCAGCGGCCGTCGTAGAGCGTCTTCTCGCCGCGCGCGCGCTGCGCTTCGCGCATCGCCTCGAGCTCGGCCGGCGTTGCGTAGCAGTGGTACGCATGGCCCTTCGCGAGCATGCCGTCGGCCACTTGGAGATAGCGCTCGAGCCGTTGCATCTGATGGACCGGGCCCTCTTCGTAGTCGAGACCGAGCCAGCGCATCGACTGCAGGATCTGCTCGAGCGACGCTTCGCTCGATCGCGCGACGTCGGTGTCCTCGATCCGCAGGACGAACTCGCCTCTGTAGTGGCGCGCGAACGCCCACGAGAAGAGCGCGGTCCGCGCGGTGCCGAGATGGAGGAATCCTGTCGGCGACGGCGCGATCCGCGTCCGCACGCGCTGGCCCGGTGCGATCCGCGGTGCCGCGTGCGGCGTGCTCACAGCGTCGCCAGGCCGCGCGCCAGGTCGGCCTCGATGTCGGCGACGTCGTCGAGGCCGACCGCGACGCGGATCATCCCCTGTGTGATTCCCGCCGCGGCGCGCTGCTCCTCGCTCAGCCGGCCGTGCGACGTGCTCGCCGGATGCGTGATCGTCGTCTTCGTGTCACCGAGGTTGGCGGTGATCGAGCAGACAAGCGTGCCGTCGATGACGCGAAACGCATTCTTGCGGGCTGCGACCGGGTCGCCACCGCGGACCACGAACGACACGACCGCGCCGCCGCAGCCCGACTGCTGCGCCATCGCCAGCGCGTGCTGCGGGTGCGACTCCAGCGCCGGAAAGTAGACCCGCTCGATCGCCGGCTGGCGTTCGAGCCAGTGCGCGAGCGCGAGCGCGCGCGTGCTCTGCGCCTGCATCCGGATCGAAAGCGTCTCGAGCCCCTTGAGAACGACCCAGGCGTTGAACGGCGACAAGGCCATGCCGGCGCTGCGCATCACCGGGACGAGCTTGTCGTTGACCGCGCGCTCGCTGCCGCACACCGCGCCGGCGATGACGCGACCCTGGCCGTCGAGGTACTTGGTTCCAGAATGGACGACGAAATCGGCGCCGAGATCGATCGGCCGCTGCAGCGCCGGCGTGCAGAAGCAGTTGTCGACCGCGAGCTCGGCGCCGGCGTCGTGCGCGATCGTGGCGAGGGCACGGATGTCGCAGACCTCGGTCAGCGGATTGGTCGGCGACTCGGCAAACAGCAGCTTCGTGTTCTGCCGCATCGCCTTCTTCCATTGGCCGACGTCGGTCTGGGAGACGAAGCTCGTCTCGACGCCGAACTTCGCGAACTCGCGGCCGAACAGCATGACGGTCGCGCCGAACACGCTCTGCGAGCAGACGACGTGGTCGCCCGCCTTGAGGAGGCTCATGCCGAGCAGGAGGATCGCGCTCATCCCGCTTGCGGTCGCGATGCACGCCCCGGCGCCTTCGAGCGCGGCCAGGCGGCGCTCCATCATCATCACCGTAGGGTTGGTGAAGCGCGAATAGATGAACGCCTCTTCCTCGTTGGCGAAGCGCGCGGCGGCGGTCGCGGCATCGGGCTGGACGAAGCTGCTGGTCAGGAAGAGCGCTTCCGAGTTCTCGCCCCACGCGCTCGCCGGCAGGCCTTCACGCACCGCAAGGGTGTCGAGGCGAAGCCCCGCGGGGAGCGCCTTCCTGGGAATCTTCCGATCGGCCATCAGGCGAGCTCGGCTGCGCTCTGCAGGGTGAGCGCGCTGCGATCGGCGGCGGCATCGTCCTCATCGTCGCGCTTGCGGCCTGCGGCCATCGCCGCGACGTCGTCGGCGCTGAGGTCGCCGGCGATGTAGACGCCGTCGAAGCACGACGCCTCGAAACCGTCAAGCTTCGGGTTGAGCGCGCTGACGACGCGCTTCATCGCCGCGACGTCCTGGTAGATCAGCTTGTCGGCGCCGATGAACTCGCGGATCTCCTCGATCGAGCGGCCATGCGCGATCAGCTCGGCGCTGGTCGGCATGTCGATGCCGTAGACGTTGGGGAAGCGCACCGGCGGCGCTGCCGACGCCAGATAGACCTTCTTCGCACCGGCGTCGCGCGCCATCTGGACGATCTCCTTCGACGTCGTGCCGCGCACGATCGAATCGTCGACGAGGAGCACGTTCCGGCCCCGGAACTCGACCTCGATCGCGTTCAGCTTCTGGCGCACCGACTTCTTGCGCACGCCCTGGCCCGGCATGATGAAGGTGCGGCCGACGTAGCGGTTCTTCACGAACCCTTCGCGGTAGGGCTTGCCGATCCGCTGCGCGAGTTGCATCGCCGAAGGCCGGCTCGACTCCGGGATCGGGATGACGACGTCGATCTCCGACGGCGGCAGCGTCGAGATGACGCGCTGCGCGAGCGTCTCGCCGAGATTGAGGCGGGCTTGGTAGACCGAGACGCCGTCGAGGGTCGAGTCGGGCCGGGCGAGGTAGACATATTCGAACATGCACGGCCGAAGCGTCGGCTGCTCGGCACACTGACGCGCGTGCACGGTGCCGTCGAGATCGATGAAGATCGCTTCACCGGGGGCGACATCGCGTGTCAACGTGTGGCCAGTGCCGACGATCGCGACCGATTCGCTCGCCACCATCACTTCGGGTCCTTCCGGTCCGACGCCTTCGCCGAATGCAAGCGGTCGGATGCCGAACGGATCGCGAAACGCGAGCAGGCCGTGGCCGGCGATCAGCGCGACGACCGCGTACGAGCCCTTGACGCGTCGGTGCACGGCGGCGACTGCAGAGAACACTTCCTCGGCCGAGAGCTGGCGGTCGCGCGCTGCGCCTTCGAGCTCGTGGGCGAGGACGTTGATCAGGACCTCGGTGTCGCTGCCGGTGTTGATGTGGCGGCGGTCGATATCGAACAGCTCCTGCTTCAGCGCCGCGGCGTTGGTCAGGTTGCCGTTATGGACGAGGACGATACCGTACGGCGCGTTGACGTAGAACGGCTGCGCCTCCTCCTCGCTGTAGGCGTTGCCAGCGGTCGGGTAGCGCACCTGGCCAAGGCCGACGTTGCCCGGCAGCGCCCGCATGTTGCGGGTCCGGAAGACATCGCGGACCATTCCGCGCGCCTTCTGCATGAAGCACTTGGTGCCTTGCATCGTCACGATGCCGGCGGCGTCCTGGCCGCGATGCTGGAGCAGCAACAAGGCGTCGTAGATCAGCTGGTTGACCGGCGACCGGGC
>DASXIP010000597.1:0-1787 GCA_036497875.1 Caldimonas sp. | reverse complement strand
GGCTAGGGATCGAACAGATGCGCGTCGATGCGATGGCGGACCGTGAAGGCCGGCGGCGCGTTGGCATCGAGCCACGCTGCGAGCGCGGCATCGAACGCCTCGACCTCGGTCGCCGGCAGCGCAGCGCCGACGCCGCGGCAGGCCCGCATGCGGCCGCGCCAGCTCGCGCGCGTGAACGGCACGTCGGCGTCGAACCAGAACATCGCGCGCACGCGCGCTCGGCCGTCGGCCCACGCCGGCTCGGCGGCGATCCGGCCCGACCAGTCGCCGCCTTGCCACGCCGGATTGGCGCCCAGCACGAGCGCCTCGCTCACGCGCGCGACGCGGTCGGCACGCGGCAGCCAGCTGAAGTGCGTCGTCACCAGGACGCCGCCCGGCCGCAGCAGGCGGCGAACCTCGGCGAGCGTCCGCTCGACGTCGAAGTACATCCAGCATTGGCTGGCGACGACGGCATCGAAGCCGGCATCGGCAAACGGGCACGCTTCGGCGGCAGCGACGACGAAGTCGACCGTCAAGCCCTCGCCGGCCGCGCTTCGTGTCGCCTCCTCGATCTGCCCAGGTGCGACATCGACGCCGCTGACGACGGCGCCGCGCCGCGCGAGCTCGCGGGCGACGAGGCCGGTGCCGGTGCCGAGATCGAGGATGCGCTGGCCGCGGCCGCCGACGCCGAGGGCGGCGAGCAGCTCGTACAACCGTTGCGGCGGGCCGGGACGGTGGGCGGCGTAGTCGGCCGAGGTCAGGCTCCAGTCGATCGGCCGGCCGCCGTCGATCGGTGAAGGCGTTGCCGCAGCGGCATGCGTGGGCGGCGGCGCGGATGTCATGAGACAGGCCAGAGCGCCCACATGCGTAGCGGCTGCTTCATCCGCCCGGCGGCGGCCTCGGCGTCGTCGCCCCAGCCCCAGAAGTAGTCGGCGCGCACCGCGCCGACGATCGCCGAGCCGGTGTCCTGGGCGACGACGAGGCGACGCAGCGGCCGGGTCGCGAGCGGCTCGGTCGTGTCGAGCCAGACCGGCGTGCCGTAGGGAATGCTGAGCGGGTCGATCGCGATCGAGCGGCCGGGCGACAGCGGCACCCCCTGCGCGCCCTTGGGGCCGAGCGAAGGATCGGGCAGCGGCTCCTCGCGGAAGAAGACGACGCGCGGATTGCTGCGCAGCATCTCGTCGACGCGGCGCGGGTTCTGCCGCGCCCAGGCGCGGATCGCCGGCCACGACGCTTCGCCCGGGCGCAACTCGCCCTGCTCGATCAGCCAGCGGCCGACCGAGTGGTACGGCTGGTCGTTGTGCGCCGCGTAAGCGACGCGGACGATCGCCTGCGTGCGGCCGTGCTCGCCGACGAAGGCGAGGCGGCCCGAACCCTGCACCTGCAGGACGAGCGCATCAAGGCGGTCGTGCAGCCACGCGATCTCGTGCCCGCGCAGGCTCTGCTGCGCTGCCGGCAGCGTCTCCAGCTGCTGGCGGGTCCAGTAGGGCGAGCGCGTCGCGAGGTCGGCCGGCGGCGCATGCAGCGGGATGCGAAAGCCCGGCCGTGCAACGCGCGACGCCGCCACCAGCGGCTCGAAGTAGCCGGTCGCGAGGCCGACCGGGTCATGCTCCAGCGACTCGATCCGGTAAGGCCGCAGCTCGCGCTGCAGCCAGTCGCGCAGCGCAGCGTCGCCTTGCGGCGGCGTCGCCTGGCGCGCCTTCGCACAAGCGTCGAGCCACGCCGGCGCCGGCCGCTCGCAGCTGCGCAGGAACACGCTCCAGAACTCGCCGACGCGATCGTCGCTCCAGCCGGGGAGCTCGCTCCAT
>DASXIP010000596.1:0-3450 GCA_036497875.1 Caldimonas sp. | reverse complement strand
ACGACGGTGACGAGCCCGCCGGCGACGGCTTGCAGCACGCTGCGATCCATCGCCACGCCGATCAGCACCGCCGTTGCCACGAGGAAGACCGAGACCGCGTGGCCGACCGCGATCGGCACCAGCGCCCAACGCGCCCGTGCGTGGTCGCCGGACCGCACGCCCCATGCTGCCGCGGCGAGCCAGCCGCTGGCGGGGTTCAGGCCATGCAGGGCGCCGACCCCCGCAACCGCCAGCCACGGCCACCAGCTCGCCACGATGCGCCTTCAGGATTTGGGCCGTACGCGCTTCAGGCTTGTTCCTGGGCGCAGCACGCGTCGCCTGCCGCCGCGCTCGCGGCCTGCGGGTAGCGGTCGTGGTGGCGAACCCAGTCCATCTTGTAGGGGCCGTCGTTCTCGTCGCGGCCCTTGGGCGTCAGGTCCATGAGGGCGTACGTCCCCATCATCACCTCGACGCCGCGGCCGTAGGTCGAGTAGGTGTGGAAGACATCGCCGGCCTCGTCCTTGTAGAAAACGCTGATGCCGGGCAGCTCCTCCGAGAGGAAATGCCTGGAGCCGTAGTTGTAGGCGACCTCGCCGGCGGCCTTTTCCTGCGCCGTGAAGCTGACGCCGAAGTCGTGGTTGAAGTCGCTGCCGTGCGAGGAGACCCAGCGGAAACGCCAGCCCATGCGCTGGCGGAAGCGCTCGAGGTCGGCAAGCGGCGCCCGCGAGATCGCGACGAACGTGATGTCGCGCTGCGCGAGGTGCACGGTCATGCCGTCGGTGTGATCGGCCATGAACGAGCAGCTCTGGCAGCCCTGTTCCCAGCCCGGCCCGAACATGAAGTGCTGCACCAGCAGCTGGCGGCGGCCGTCGAACAGGTCGGCGAGTTTTCGCTTGCCTTCGGGAGTATCGAAGACGTAGGGCTTCTCGATCCGCGCCCACGGCAGGGCGCGACGCTTGCGCGCAATCTCGTCGCGCAGGTGGGTGAGCTCCTTCTCGCTGGCGAGCAGCGCCACGCGCTCGGCGATCCAGCGGTCGTGGGACACGACCGGATGGCTGCGCTCGGTGCCTTGGCGGGAAGTGGTGGTGGTCATGATGTTCACCTTGGTTCAGGAATGGGTGGATGTCTTCGAGCGGCGCACGGCGCGGACCTTGCCACTCGAGCCGCCACCGGCGTAGAAGAGATCGGCGCCGTCTGACTCGAGGCCGCTGACGGTGACGCCGCGTGGCATCTCGAGCCGCTCGAGCACGGCACCGGTCTTCGGGTCGACGCGGCGGATGTCGCTCTCGTCGCCCTCCCAGGTGGCGTGCCAGAGCTCGCCGTCGACCCAGGTCACTCCGGTCACGAACCGATTCGACTCGATCGTTCGCAACACCTTGCCGGTCTCGGGATCGATCCGATGGATCTTGCGGTCGCGGTACTGCCCGACCCAGAGGCTGCCCTCGGCCCACGCGAGGCCCGAGTCGCCGCCTCGGCCGGGCGCGGGGATCGAGCGGACGACGTCGCCGCTCGCCGGATCGATCTTGTCGATGCGCGACTCGGCGATCTGGTAGAGATAGGTACCGTCGAATGCGGTGCCGGCGTCGCTGGCGCAGACGATCGTGCGAACGGGCTCGCCGCTCGCCGGGTCGAACGCCACCAGCGCGGCGCCGGTGGCGGCCCAGACCGAGCGGCCGTCATGGCTGACACCGGCAATGTTGGTTGCGCCCGGGAAGGGACCGTATTCGCGCACGATCTCGGCCGCACGCACCGGCGTTTCGGTTCTCTCGCTGGCTGTCTTGAGGCCCATCGCCTGCTCCTTTCGGTCACGCCGCAATCGGCGCATGCAGGCAATCTAGTCGAGCGGCAGGGTGGCGGGGAGTAACAAGATCGTCGTGAAACCGGCGAGCGGCGGCGCCAACCAGCGCCGCGCACGCGCGCGGCCGATCGAGCGCACGCGGCGCGCGCCCTCGAGCTCGACCAGGGCGCGCTGCACGGTGCGCTGACTGGCACCGAGCGCTAGCGCCAGCGCCGACGTCGACCATGCCGCGCCGTCGCCGAGAAGGGCCAGCAACGACGCCTGCTCGCCGTCGATCGGCGGCACGAGGACGACGACGTCGCGGCCGTCGCGTGGCGCAAGAACGAAGCCGCGCGCGGTGGCCTCGATGCCGGCCAGCGCCGCGACGAGCCGACGCAGCCGGCCGATCTCGACGCGCAGGCGGGCGCGATGCGTCTCGTCGGGCCGGCGGGTCCGGAACGCGCGCGCGATCAGGGCCTCGCGATCGACATCGCCGGGCCAGGCCTCGGCGAGCGCACGCGCCAGCACAAACAGCACCGGGCGGCGCGCCAGCGGCCGCCACGCGTCGCGCGCGCGCAGGCCGCGACGGCAGGCGTCGAGCACGAGAGCATCGGAGCCGAGCAGCGCCGCGACCTCGTCGAGGCGCAGCATTCGTTCGCCTTCGCCGGTCCGTCGGCGCGCGGCCGGTCGGCCGAGCGCCGACCACGCTTCCTCGACTTCGGCCTGCAGCGCCGGCACGCCGGCGCGATCGGCTGCGGCGCGGGCACGCGCGAGTGCCGCCTGCGCCGGCTCGATACGGAGCGACCGCAACGCCAGCTCGGCGATCGTCAGCTCAGCGATCGCGGCGAGCGACGGCGGCAGGCCTTGCGCGTCGAGGGGGGCGAGCGTCCCTGCGGCGTCGTCGAGGCGGCCGAGCAGCAGCTGCCAGCGCGCCGCGAGGAGCCGCGCGTGCAGGGCGTTGGCGCGGTCGCCGCGGGCGTCGAGCGCGGCGGTCGCGGCAGCGAGCGTGCGCGGCGAGCCGCCGAGGTCGCGCATCGCGATCGCGACCTCCGCCTCGGCGACGACGCAGCGGGCGCGGGCGAGCTCCTCGTGGCCGCCGAAGCGGCGCGCCGCGCGGCGCAGCAGCTCGCGGGCGCGGGCAAGCTCGCCGAGTTGCGCCAGCGCGATGCCGCGCAGCGCGAGCGCCGGCGGGTCGTCGCGCAGGGCGACGTGTTTGAGGGCGCCGAGCGGATCGCCGGAGCCGAGCGCGCGCCCTGCGGCGGCGATCAGCGAGTCCATCGGTATTGCGCGGCCATCGTGTGCGGGCGGCGTTCGCGGAAGAAGGTGGCCGTCATTCCGGGACGACTAGCGGCCTTCGTCCCGATCGGCCGCGTCCCAGGCCGACTGCTCGAGCACGACGCGGTAGCCGTCGTCGCGGAAGGTCCGTCCGCGCTGCTGCCAATAGGGATTGAAAGGCTGTACCGGCGCGAACCCCATCGCGACCATGCGTGCGCATGCCGCCTCCCATTCGTTCCGGGTCGGTGACGTAGAAGACGAGCAGATCGTCGGCGCTGGGGCTCGGCTCGACGGGATGCGATCGACAGTACGTGAGCTCGAGGTGATAGTCCATCGCCGGCGCGCCGAGCATGACGCCGTCGAAGCCGGCGTGGTCCGCGAAGCGGCCGAGCTCGATCAGGCCGAGGCCTGCGCGATAG
>DASXIP010000595.1:0-4898 GCA_036497875.1 Caldimonas sp. | reverse complement strand
CTGCTCGCACCGAGACGCAGGTGCGACTCGCGGTCCGCGCGGCAGACGAGATGGTCGCCGGTCGCAGCATCGAGCTCGCGGAGCTCGTCGTGTCGTTGCGCACCTTCATTCGCGACGCGCTCGACCTCGACCCGGTCCCGGCCGAGCTCGCGATTCCGAAGCAAGGTCCGTTGCGCACCGCCGGGTCGGCGCGCGCAGGCGGGAGCGGCGAGCGTGCGGGTGGCGGCGGCGCCGGCGCCGGGCGTGGCAGCGCCGGCATGGGCATGGGAATGGGTGCGGGCGCAGGCATCGGTGCCGGCGTCGGCATCGGCGGTCACGGCAATGCCGGTGCGCTCGATCCCGACGCAGCGGCAAACGACGCCGACCGCTAGCAGCGTCCCCGTGCGCGACGAGATCGCCGCCATCGCGCACACTTCGAAGCTCGGCCTCGTCGCCACGCCATGACTGCCGCCCCTGCCTTTCGCTTTGACAACTCGTACGTCCGCGACCTCAAGGACTTCGCCTTGCCGTGGCGGCCCGCGGCCGTGCCGGCGCCGAAGTGGCTGTTCTTCAACCGCTCGCTCGCCGAGGAGCTCGGCCTCGACGCGGCAGCGCTCGAAGGCGACGCCGGCGCGGCGCTCTTTGCCGGCAACGCGATGCCCGAGGGCGCCGAGCCGATCGCGCAGGCGTACGCGGGCCATCAGTTCGGCGGCTTTTCGCCGCAGCTAGGCGACGGCCGCGCGGTGCTGCTTGGCGAGGTCATCGATCGCGCCGGGCACCGCCGGGACATTGCGATGAAGGGCTCGGGCCGAACGCCGTTCTCGCGCGGCGGCGACGGCAAGGCCGCGGTCGGCCCGATGCTGCGCGAGGTGTTGATCGGCGAGGCGATGCATGCGCTCGGCATCCCGACCACGCGCGCGCTCGCGGTGGTCGCCACCGGCGAACCGGTGCTGCGCGAGGAAGTCCTGCCCGGCGCGGTGCTGACGCGCGTCGCCGCCAGCCACTTGCGCGTCGGCACGTTCCAGTTCTTCGCCGTCCGCGGCGACGTCGAGCGCGTGCGCCAGCTCGCCGAGTACACGATCGCGCGCCACGATCCCGCGCTTGTCGCCGCGCCGCGCCGCTTCCTCGGCCTACTCGAGAACGTTGCCGAGCGGCAGGCGGCGCTGATCGCGCAATGGATGAACGTCGGCTTCATCCACGGCGTGATGAACACCGACAACATGACGCTCTCCGGGGAGACGATCGACTACGGCCCGTGCGCATTCGTGGAGGCCTACGATCCCGCCGCGGTCTTCAGCTCGATCGACCAGCACGGTCGCTACGCATTCGGCAACCAGCCCGACATCGCGTTGTGGAACCTCTCGCGCTTCGCCGAGACGCTGCTGCCCTTGCTCGCCGACGATCCCGAAGACGCCGCTGCACAGGCGACGCAGGTCCTCGAAGGGTTCCCGGCGCGCTACCGGAGCCATCTCCTGCGCGGCCAGCGCGCCAAGCTCGGCCTCGGCGACGTCGGCGACGACGAGGCCGATGCGGCGCTCGCCGACGACTGGCTGTCGCTCCTCCATGACCAGCACGTCGATTTCACGCTCGCGTGGCGGCGCCTCGCCGATGCCGCGGCCGGTGACGAGGTGCCGCTGCGCGCGCTGTTCGCCGACGCAGCCGCGCTCGACGCGTGGCTCGGACGCTGGCGCGAGCGCTCCGGGCACGGCGAGAGCGGCGCCGGAGCCGCGCCGGCGGTGGCTGGCGGGCGTGCCGCGCAGATGCGCCGCGCCAGCCCGTTCGTGATCCCGCGCAACCACCGCGTCGAGGAGGCGCTCGCCGCGGCATCGGGTGGCGACGATCTCGGCCCGTTCGAGCGTCTCCTCGACGCGGTACGCCGGCCGTACGACGAATCGCCCGCGCTGGCCGCCTTCGCCGAGCCGGCGCCGGCCGAGGTCACGGCGCGCTATCGGACCTTCTGCGGCACTTGAGGACGCCGTGGACAAGGGCCGTCTCGAAGCGTTCAGCGACGGCGTTATCGCCGTCAACATCACGATCCTGGTGCTCGAGCTCAAGGCGCCGCACAGCGATCGGATCGAGGCGCTGCTGCCGATCGTGCCGACCTTCCTCAGCTACGTGCTGAGCTTCATCTACATCGGCATCTACTGGAACAACCACCACCACATGCTGCGCGCGGCGGCACGCATCTCCGGCGCCGTGCTGTGGGCGAACCTGCTGTTGCTGTTCTGGCTGTCGCTGTTCCCGTTCGCGACCGCGTGGATGGGCGAGAACCACTTCGGCGCGACGCCGACGGCGCTGTACGGGGTCGTCCTGCTGATGGCCGCGCTCTCGTACTCGCTGCTGCAATACACGATCATCGTTGCCGAGGGGCCGTCGTCGTTCCTCAAAATGGTGGTTGGCGCCGACTGGAAAGGCAAAGTCTCGCCGGCGCTCTATCTGATCGGCATCGCTGCGGCGTTCTACGCGCCGCAAGTCGCGCAGGCGATCTATCTCGGTGTCGCCCTGATGTGGCTCGTCCCCGATCGGCGCATCGAGCGAGCGCTCGCGCGCAAGAGGCCGCGCGCAGAGTCGAGCGGCTGAACGCCGCGAGCGTGGTTTTTTGCCCGGCGCCGCGGCCCACGCAGCGCCGCCTTTCTGTCAAGCTCGGTGCTCCCTTCCTTGGCGTCGCGTCCGCAGTCCGGGCCGACGCCTTCTCTTTGTCACGGAGCACCATGTCTGCAGCCTTCACCGAGGATCAAGCCCGCGCCTACATGCATAAGCTATTGGCGACCATGAGCCAGGCCGGCGGATCCGACCTGTTCATCGCCGCCGAGTTCCCGCCGAGCATGAAGTCGCAAGGCGCGATGAAGCCGCTGACGACGCAAAAGCTCGGCTCCGACATCACTCGGTTGCTCGCGCATTCGCTGATGAACGAGGCGCAGCGCGCCGAATTCGCGAAGGAGATGGAGTGCAACTTCGCGATCGCCATCCCCGGCGTCTCGCGCTTTCGCGTCAACGTCTTCGTCCAGCAGCGCTCGGTCGGCATGGTGATCCGAACGATCGCCTCCGAGATCCCGAGCTTCGAGAAGCTGAAGCTGCCGCCGATCCTGAAGGACGTCGTGATGACCAAGCGCGGTCTCGTCCTCGTCGTCGGCGCGACCGGCTCGGGCAAGTCGACGACGCTCGCGGCGATGATCGACCATCGCAACCGCACCTCGCCCGGCCACATCATCACGGTCGAGGATCCGGTCGAGTACGTCCACCCGTCCCAGATGTCGCTCGTCACGCATCGCGAGATCGGCATCGACACGCATTCCTGGCACCACGCTCTCAAGAACACGCTGCGCCAGGCGCCCGACGTGATCCTGATCGGCGAGATCCGCGACGCCGAGACGATGGAGCACGCGATCGCCTTCGCCGAGACCGGGCACCTCTGCCTCGGCACGCTGCACGCCAACAGCGCCAGCCAGACGATCGAGCGGATCATCAACTTCTTCTCCGAGGAGCGGAGAAAGCAATTGCTGATGGACCTCTCGGCAAATTTGCGCGCGATCGTCTCGCAGCGGCTGGTGCGGCGCGAGGACGGCCGGGGCCGATCGGCGGCGATCGAGATCCTGCTCAACACGCCGACCCTCGCCGAGAAGATCTTCAACGGCGAGTTCCACGAGATCAAGACGATCATGGCGCGCTCGCGCGAGCTCGGCATGTGCACCTTCGACGCCGCGCTGTTCGACCTCTACGACGCCGGCCTGATCGGCTTCGACGAGGCGCTGCGCAACGCCGACTCGACCAACGAGCTGCGCCTCAACATCAAGCTGAAGAGCAAGCGCGGCGAGCCGCAGGCGACCGATTTCGGCGGCCTGGCGCTCAACCCGCTGACGCAGCCCGCTGATCTCGAGGAGGACCACGACGCGCGGCGCAAACGTGAGGATGCCGAGCTCGCGGCGCTACGCGAGAAGAAGCGCCTCGCCGAAGCGGCGGTGGCGAAGGCGTCCTGAGCGCGGGCACGGGGGACTCGGCCGAGCGCCGATTGACGCTGGACGAGAGCTCTGGTTCACTGGCCGTGGACCAGGGCCATCGGAGACCCACGCCATGCTCATCAGCTCGCAACAGTATCGGGAGTCGCTGCGCCGATACAAGCCGCGCGTCACCGTCGACGGCCGTCCGGTCGAGAGCGTCGCCGACGAGCCGATGTTCGCGCCCGGGATCGCCGCCGTCGGTGTCACTTACGACTTCGCGCTCGACCCCCAGTTCGAAAAGATCATGACCGCGACGCAGCGCAGCTCGGGGCAGCGCGTCCAGCGCATGCTGCACATCAACGAGACGGCCGACGACCTGCTCGACAAGCTCGAGGCGACGCGCCTCGTCTGCCGCGAAGCCGGCTGCGCGCAGCGCTACATCGCGCAGGACATGCTGAACGCCCTCTACCAGGCGACCCGGCGCTGCGATGCCGTTCGCGGCACCGACTACCACCAGCGATTCCTCACCTACCTGCACCGCGTCCAGGAGGAAGACCTCGCGATCGGCGGCGCGATGACCGACGCCAAGGGCGACCGCTCGCGCCGCCCCGGCGCGCCGGGCGGCGGCGATGCCTACGTGCGCATCGTCGAGCGGCGGCCCGACGGCATCGTGATTCGCGGCGTCAAGGCGATCGTCACCGGCGCGCCGTACATGCACGAGCTGATCATCATGGCGTGCCGTGTCATGCAGGCCGGCGAGGAGGCGTACGCGGTCTGCTGCGCGGTGCCGATCGACGCCGACGGCATCACGATCCACGCGACTCCCGCCGGCCGCCCGGGCGTCAAGAGCGCGAAGTTCTCGAGCAGGTTCGGCCAGTCGACCGGCGTCGTCGTCGTCGACGACGTGTTCGTGCCGTGGCAGCGGGTCTTTCTCGCCGGCGAAACCGAGGAGGCCGGCTATGCGACGACGAGCTACGCGAC
>DASXIP010000594.1:0-1758 GCA_036497875.1 Caldimonas sp. | reverse complement strand
CGGCGCACGCCGCCCTGTGCTTCGTCGCGCAAGTCGATCGGCAAGCTCAGCGGCCCGAACACGCGCAGGTCGCCGCCGGCATTGACCCAGCCGGACTCCGCGCCTTGCGCGCGCAAGGCCTCGATCGCCGCATCGACCGCGTAGCCCTTGCCGATGCCGCCGAGGTCGAGCGTCACGTCGTCGGCGAGCTTGTGCAGCGCGCCAGCGTCGCAACGCCAGCCGGTCGCGCCGCTGCCGAGGGAGATGTCGAACAGGCCGGCGCTGGCCCGTAGCAGCCACTGCGCCGCGGCGAGGACGCGCGCGGCGTCGGCGTTGACGGCGAAGCACGCACCGGCGCGGGCGGCATTGAAGCGGCCGACCACGCTGTGCGCGACGAAGCGCGAAAGCGTCGCTTCGATGCCTCGGATGCGATCGAATGCCGCGCTGACCGCGTCGGCGCCGCTCGCGTCGCTCGCGCCCCGCGCGCCGACGTCGACCAAGGTCCCGAGCAGCGGCTGGGCACGCCGGACCCAGCCGCCGGCGCCGTCCCGGCGGTCGCTTCGGATTCGCGGGCCCGGGTGCGCCATCAGCCGAGGCTGCCGTTCTTCCTCGCCATGGCGACGACCGCGACGATGCGGCGCACGCCCTCGGTGAGATGAGTGCAACTGAGGGTCGCGCCGCTGATGTTGGCGATGTCGTCGCCGACCGTGATCGGCGCGGCTGCGGTCTTGCCGACGAACTGGCGCCGCCATGCCGGCAGCCGCACTTCGCCGCCGTGGCTTTCGCGGTACGAGAGGATCTCGATCTGCTTGATGGCACCGTCGAGACCGATGCCGACCGCGTACGAGATCAGCTCGAACTTGCCGAGCACGTCGTCGCTCACGACGTAGCCGAGCGGCTGGCCGGCGTGCTTGGCGACGCGCACGGCCCAATGCGCCGAGCGGCCGCGTACGCCCTCGGCGGCGAGCGCCTGCAGCTGTGCGGCGTCGAGCGTGATGTCGCGCGGCTCGAACGCGTCGGCGTCCGGAAACATGAGCTGCGCTGCCTGCTCGGCGCTCAGGTAGTCGACTGCGTAGGCGGTCGCCGGCGCCACGGCTGCGGCAGCAGTCAGCGCACCGACGAGGACCAACCGCATCTAGAAGCTCCAGCCGAGACCGAGGTCGAAACGGTCGGCGTCGCGGTTCTCGCGGAACCACTGGTAGTCGGCCTTGACGACGATGCCGGATCCGACATTGAAGTTGGCGCCGAGCGTCAACACCTTCTGGGTCCGAGCAGGATCGGGCGTCAGCCCTGGGCCGAGGTCGGCGAAGCTGTGCGCGGTGTTGAACTCCTCGTAGCGAGCGAACGGCGCGAGCGAATAGTCGGCGTTCGACCACACCTTGTAGGCCGCCTGCCCGTACCAGCCGTCGAACGATTTCGGGATCAAGGTCGTGCCGCCGACGAGCGGCGCGTTGAGCGCCGCGGTGTTGGAGATCGTGCCGCGACTGTAGACGCCCGACAGGTCCCAGCGGCCCGGCGTGTAGCGCGCATGCACGTCCCAAAGCGTCACGCGCGCCGACGTCGGCGACTGACCGTGGGTCGCGCCGCCGGTAAAGAGCGAGCCGCCGACCAGCAGGCCAGGCACGCCGCGCCAGTTGAGCGCGCCGAACACCGACAGGTCGCGCGCTTTCGCGAGCTGCAGCTCCTGGTGGATCGAGCCGAGCGGCGACTCCGCGCCTTCGGTCGAGTTGGCGTCCCACTTGTTGAGGTCGAAGCCGGTCGTGATGCCGGCCTGCGCCG
>DASXIP010000593.1:0-1549 GCA_036497875.1 Caldimonas sp. | reverse complement strand
GTCCTTCGAGTTGGCCGCCTTCGCCGGATCGATGGCGGCGCGGATGCGCGCCGCATAGGCCTTGTCGAGAAGATGCTCGAGCGGGTTCTTCACGAAATCGGGATCGCCGAGGTAGTTGTTGCGATCGACGTAGGCATGACGCATCGCCTCGATCTGCACGTGCACGCCCTGCGCCGAGCGGAATCCCCAATCCTTCAGCGGATAGCCTTCGAGAATGTTGAGCATCTCGCAGATGACGACGCCGCCCGAGCTCGGCGGCGGTGCCGAGACGACGTGGTAGCCGCGGTAGTCGCATTCGACCGGCGCCAGCTCGCGTGTCGTGTACTGGTCGAGATCGGCCTGCGTGAGGAGGCCCTTGCCGGCGTGGCTCGACGCCACGATCGCATGCGCGACCGGCCCCTTGTAGAAGCCGGCGGCGCCGGCCTCGCTGATCTGGCGCAACGTCGCCGCGAGATCCCTCTGGATCAACCGGTCGCCGGCGGCGTAGGGCTGGCCGCCCGGCTTGAGGAAGATCGCGGCCGTCGCCGGGTCGAGCTTGAGCGCCTTGGTCGCCATAGCGAGCACTTCGGCGTCGCCCTGATCGAGGATGAAGCCGTGCTCGGCGAAGCGGATTGCCGGCGCGATCAGCTCGGCGCGCTTCATCGTGCCGTACTCCGCGAGCGCCGCCTCGAGCCCCGAGACGGTGCCCGGAACGCCGACCGCGAGATGACCTGTCGTCGTCGCTCCCCTGATCACGTTGCCGGTGGCGTCGAGGTACATGTCGGCGGTCGCGGCGAGTGGCGCCGTCTCGCGAAAGTCGAGGAAGGTCTTCTTGCCATCGGCGAGCTGCAGCGTCATGAAGCCGCCCCCGCCGAGGTTGCCGGCAGACGGATAGACGACGGCGAGCGCGTAGCCGACCGCGACCGCGGCGTCGACGGCGTTGCCGCCGCGGCGCAAAACATCGACGCCGATCTCGGTCGCGAGATGCTGCGCGCTGACGACCATGCCGTGCTCGGCCGCTACCGGGGCGGCCGACGCGGCGTGAGCGATGGCGATGAACGCCGAGCCTGCGAATGCCAGCGCGGCGCCGCTTGTCAGGACACAGCGCTTCGCGAGCGATCGGTTCCAGTCCATGACGCGTGTAAGAAAACGTGAGCCGCACTCAGGCGACAACGTGACGACTCTATCGCGCGCGGCGATCAACCCCGCGCGTGCAGCCGTGCACATCGTGTTACGAGATGGCCTCGGATCGGGGGGTTTGTTCACAGACAACGCGCGACGCGCACGCCTAGGATGATCTCCCGTCCGCCTGGCGTACCCGCTCGCTGCAGGCGCCGCGCGACGGCCGCACGCCACCCGCCATGCCCCGCACGTCCCGCCTGCTCGGCCAGCTCGTCGCCTTGGCGATCGGCGCGGCCGCGCTCGCCGGCTGCGCGGTGCCTGCGCTTCTCTTCACCGCCGCCGGCGTCGCCACCGACACCAGCATGACGTGGGACATCGTCAAGCACATCCATGGCCAGCTCACCGAAGACGACGCGACGCCGTGCGTGATGCTCAACAGCGTCCAGCG
>DASXIP010000592.1:0-2187 GCA_036497875.1 Caldimonas sp. | reverse complement strand
GCACCGTCGCCGTCGATGTCGAAGCCATACTCGAAACGCAGCAGCTCGATCCCTTCGGCGAGCGGCGTCGTGACCAGCTGGTTACCGACCAGGTCGACGCGCTTCAGCGTCGGCGTCGTATCGCCGCCGACGCCGCAGTTGTTGCAGTCGGCGATGTAGTAGATCCGCGAGACGTACGAGCGGACGATGTTGACGCCGGTGCAGGCGCGGTTGCGCAAGGTGAACGCGGTGGGGTCGGTGGAGAAGACGAGGCGCGGCGAAGCGACGTCGGCGGCGCAGTACGAGTACTGGACGTAGAACTGGGTGTTGCCGACCGCGATCGTCGTCGGATCAGTCGAGGTGACGTTGACGTGGCGGATCACGAGCGCGTCGGTTCCCGCCCTGCGGTTGGCGAGACACGCCAGGACATCGCCGGCGCCGTAGCCTTGGACCCCTGACGGGAAAGTCAGCGGGGCGCCGTTCCAGCCGACCGGCGCCGTGCTGCATGGATCGGGCTGGGTGTAGAGCGCGCCCGCGACCGAGGTCTCGCCGAAGAATCCGGCCATTCGGAAGTCTTCGCGAAAGAGCTCGGCGACATAGCGGCCGTTCTCGATCTGGATCTCCGTGCGCTGCAGGTCCTGGCCGCGTGTCGACGCGTGCGCGAGGACGAGGAGGAGCGAGGAGACGACGATCAGGCCGAGCGTCAGGCCGACCATCAGCTCGACCAGCGTCATGCCGCGCTGGCTGCGCAGCGATCGGAGCGAGCGGCGCGTCTCGGCCATGGCAATCAGCAGCGCGAGATCACCGGCGCCGACGCCGCGTCGCGCAGGAGCGCGACGCAGACCGTCGCCGACGCGGCGCGGCGCACCGTATCGTCCGGAAACGCGGCGTCGCCTTGCCCGCAAGGGCTGGCCGTCGCGGCGGTTGGCACGATGCCTTGCCAGGCGATCGAGATCACGTAGCGATCGCTGCTCGTCGCCGGTCGCGTAATGCAGCCGCGCGCCGAGAGCATCGCGCCGATGTTGGCGCCGCCGCGCTGCTCGGCGTTGCCGCGGATCAGATTCGACCACTCGCAGAGGTCGAGTGCGGAGCCGGTCAATCCTGTGCAGTCGACGATCGCGCCGGCACCAAGCAGGCCAGCGGAGACGTATTCGCCCGCGTGGCCGCGGTTCGCGTTCATGCGATTGACCATGTCCTCGATGAGGACGAGCGCCTCGCTGCGCTGCAGCGTCTCGAAGTCGGCCGACACGGCGCGCGCCTGCATGGCGGCAAAGCCGAGCAAGCCGAAGGCACAGATCAGCACCGCGACGAGCACCTCGATCAGGAGCACTCCCGTCTGCGCGGAACGCCGCCGGCCCGCAGGAGCTCGCCATGCGCTCACTAGCACGCCCCGACCTGCGCACGAACGCGCCCGGACGGGTCCAGCGCGATGCAGCGAAAATTGGCGCCGCCGCCGATGGTGATCCTCACGCTGCCGAGCGGCAACGAGACGCGCCCGTTGGGATCGAAGGTGATCGACGCCGGCGCGCCGCTCACCGTCACGGACTGCGCCGCGGCGTTGCGCTGGCTGAGCTGCTCGTTGGTCGCAACGGTGGCGACGCGCCAGCCCTGCTCCCAGCCCGTGCCGGCGCGCGTGATCGAGACGTTGACATTGCGCTTGAGCGATTCATTGCGCGCCAGCATGAGATCGCCGGTCAGGTCATACGTCAGGCTCTTGGCCTGCTGCGAGGCGAGGAAGCCGGTGAACGACGGCGCCAGGATGCCGAGCATCACGGCGAGGATCGAGACGACGGTCATCATCTCGACCAGGGTGAAGCCGGCCGTGCTCGCGCGCCCGCGTGGGGCGCGCAATCGGCGTGTCGGTAACTCGGTCGGCGCGGTCATGGCTCACCAGCAACTGGTCAGGCTCGCCGTCTTGGCGCCCGTCTGGTCGATCGTGAGCGTGCCGCAGCGCTCCAGCGTCTGGTCGGTGCCGGGCTTCGGCGCCGCCGTCAGCAGGAAGGTGGGGGGCGGCCCGGTGACGACTGCGAGGGTGACGTTGTATGCCGCAACCACGCTCGCCGGCTGCGGAATGTTGATCGTCGCGAGTGTCGGCGCGTAACCGCGGCTATCGACGAGGAACTGCTGCTGCCGGCCGGCGATCGCCATCAGGTAGGCCTGCGCTTCGGCGCGACGCGACTTGCGCATGTGGTCGCGGTAGCTCGGCAG
>DASXIP010000591.1:0-5413 GCA_036497875.1 Caldimonas sp. | reverse complement strand
GATGAAGTCGACCGCGTAGTTGTCGTGCTCCTCGATGCCGGTCGCGATCGCGAAGATGTTGGGGTCGAAGATGATGTCCTCGGGCGCGAAGCCGACCTCGTCGACGAGGATCCGGTAGGCGCGCGCGCTGATCTCGGTCTTTCGCGCGAACGAATCGGCCTGGCCCTGCTCATCGAACGCCATCACGACCGCCGCGGCGCCGTAGCGGCGGACGAGTTTCGCGTGGTGCCGAAACGCCGCCTCGCCTTCCTTCATCGAGATCGAGTTGACGATCCCCTTGCCCTGGATGCACTGCAAGCCCGCCTCGATCACCTCCCACTTGGAGCTGTCGATCATGATCGGCACGCGCGCGATCTCGGGCTCGCCGGCGATGAGGTTCAGGAAGCGGACCATCGCCGCCTTCGAGTCGAGCATCGCCTCGTCCATGTTGACGTCGATGATCTGGGCGCCGTTCTCGACCTGCTGGCGCGCGACGCCGAGCGCCTCCTCGAACTGGCCGCCGAGGATCAGGCGCGCGAACGCCTTCGAACCCGTCACGTTCGTGCGCTCGCCGATATTCACGAACAGCGAACCAGCGCCGATCAACACTGGCTCGAGGCCGGACAGCTTCAACGGCGGCACCGCCGTCTGCACCGCGGCCGTCATGCCGCGAGCAGCTCGCCGAACAGCTCGCCCTTGCGTCCGGTCCGCGGCTTGTACTTGCCGACGCGCCCCGAGATCAATGCGATGTGCTCGGGCGTCGTGCCGCAGCAGCCGCCGGCGATGTTGAGGAAGCCTGAGCGCGCGAACTCCTCGAGCAGTCCGGCGGTGATCTCCGGTGTCTCGTCGAAGCCGGTCTCGCTCATCGGGTTCGGCAGGCCGGCGTTCTGGTAGCAGCTGACGAAGGTGTCACCGGCGATGCGCGCCAGCTCCTCGACGTACGGCCGCATCAGCGCTGCGCCGAGCGCGCAATTGAGGCCGATCGCAAGCGGCCGCGCGTGGCGCACGCTGTGCCAGAACGCAGCGACCGTCTGCCCAGAGAGGATGCGGCCCGACGCGTCGGTGACGGTGCCCGAGACGATCACCGGCAAGCGCTCGCCGCTCGCCTCCATCAGCTCGTCGAGCGCGAAGATCGCCGCCTTCGCATTGAGCGTGTCGAACACGGTCTCGATCAGGAACAGGTCGCAGCCGCCTTCGAGCAGCCCTTCGGCCTGCTCGCGATACGCGTCGCGCAGCTCGGCGAAGGTGACGTTCCTCGCCGCCGGGTCGTTGACGTCGGGGCTGATGCTCGCCGTCTTCGGCGTCGGCCCGAGCGCGCCGGCGACGAAGCGCGGCCGATCGGCGCTTGTGAACTTGTCGCACGCCTCGCGCGCGAGCCGCGCGCCGGCGACGTTCATCTCGCGCGCCGCGCTCTCGAGCCCGTAGTCGGCCTGGGCGACGCGCGTCGCGCCGAAGGTGTTGGTCTCGACGATGTCGGCACCGGCACGCAGGTACGCCTCGTGGATCGCCTCGACGACGTCGGGCCGCGTCAGCTGCAGCACGTCGCCGTTGCCCTTCAGGCTCTTCGGATGGTCGCGGAAGCGCTCGCCGCGGTAGTCGGCCTCGCCGAGCTTGTAGCGCTGGATCATCGTCCCCATCGCACCGTCGAGGACGACGATGCGCTGCCTCAGGATCTGCGCCAGCGTGGCGCCGCGCGTGTAGGACGGGACGTTCATCTCGCAATTGTAGAAAGGAGCGAGCGATCCCGGGCCGCCGCGAGGCGGGAGACCTTGCCGGCCGACAATGTGCAGCGCCGCGACGCCAGCGCCAGGCCGCATCGCTTCCCTCCTTTGAAGACTGCTCTCCGTCACCCGCAATTCCGCGTCGGCGCGATCGACATGGCGCTCGTCGCGCCCGGCATCGCCGCCTGGGGCGTGATGACCGGCGTGGCGATGGTGAAATCGGGCATGAGCCTGGTCGAGGTCACGCTGATGGGCGTCTTCGTCTTCGCGGGCAGCTCGCAGCTCGCGGCGCTGCCGCTGATCGCCGCCGGCGCGCCGATGTGGGTGATCCTTGCCACCGCGCTGTGCGTCAACCTGCGCTTCGTCGTCTTCAGCGCGCACCTGCGCGCCTACGTCGCGCACCTGCCGGCGTGGCGCAGGATGCTGAACGGCTATCTCTTCGCCGACCTCAACTACGGACTCTTCACCAGGCGCTTTCCTGCGCCGGCGAAGAGCGCGCATGGAATCGCCGGAAAGGACGCATACTGGCTCGGCAACGGCATCACCGGCTGGTTCGTCTGGGCCCTCTCGAGCCTGATCGGCGTCGCGCTCGCGGCGACGATCCCGCCCGCCTGGGGCCTCGGCTTCGCCGGCATCCTGGCGCTGCTCGGAACGATGTATTTGCTTGCGACCACGTGGCAACGGATCGCCGCCGCCGGGATCGCCGGCGCGGTCGCGGTCGCGGCGTTCGCGCTGCCACTCAAGCTCAACATCCTGGTCGCGATCGCGGTCGCCATCGCGGCCGGCCTGGTGCTGGAGAAGACCGCGCGCAACGCGCCGGGCGCGGGCGCGCGCGAGCGCGAGGCGAGCGAGGAGCACCCGTGAGTGGCACCGATCTCTGGACCGTCACGACGATCGCCGGCATGACGCTCGTCACGGTGCTCACGCGAGGGGTCTTCTTCCTCTCCGCCAAGCCCCGGACGCTGCCTTCCTGGCTCGAGAGCGGCTTTCGCTACGCGCCGATCGCCGCGCTCGCCGCCGTCATCGTCCCCGAGATGGTGATGTCGAACGGCCACCTGATCGTGACCTGGCGGGACGCGCGGCTCTTTGCGGCCGCCGCGGCGACGACGTGGTACGTGGTGCGGCGCGGGCTGCTCGGCACCATCGTCGCCGGCATGGCCGCCTACCTGCCGCTCCACCTCGCGCTCGGCTGGTAGCCGCGACGACGACTTACGGTCAGTGCAAGGCGCCGGCCGCGGTCGGCCGGTAGAGCGAGTCGCGAAACTCGAGGGCGCGCGGGCCGACATCTTCCATCGCCCAGTTCGAAAGCGCGCGCGCCGACATCGGCCGCGCGAACAGGAAGCCCTGCAGCTCGTGGCAGCCGAACGCGCGCAGGATCTGGTGCTGCGCCTCGGTCTCGACGCCTTCGGCGACGACCTTCAGGCCGATCGCGTGCGCCAGCTTGACGATGCCGTCGACGACCGCGCGCGCGTCGGCGCTCGTTTCGAGGTCGAGGACGAAGCTCCTGTCGATCTTCAGCTCGCCGGCGCGCAGCTTTCTGAGGTACGACAGGCTCGAGTAGCCGGTGCCGAAGTCGTCGATCGAGATGTTGACGCCGAGGCTGCTCAGCCTTTCGACCATGCGGATCGCGTTCGACGCATCCTCCATTGCCACCGACTCGGTGATCTCGCAGGTCAGCAGCTGCGGCTTGATGTCGTTCCTGCGCAGCGCCATGCCGATGCGATCGGCGAGGTCCGGGTGGCGCAGCTGGTGCGCCGAGAGATTGATCGCGACGCGCATCTGCAGCCCGGCGTCGCGCCACGCGCCGGCCTGCCGGCACGCTTCCTCGATCAGCCAGTTGCCCATTGCACCGATCAGGCCGAAGCGCTCGGCGATCGGGATGAACTGGTCGGGGCCGACCAGGCCGCGCACCGGGTGCTCCCAGCGCATCAGCGCCTCGGCACCGGTGATCTCGCCGCTCGGAGCGTGGATCTTCGGCTGGTAGACGAGGTGCAGCTGGCCTTCGGCGAGGGCGCGGCGGAGGTCGCGCAACAGCTCGAGCTGGTCGCGCGCGCCGCTCGTCATGCGCTCCTCGAAGAACGCGTAGCCGGCTCCGCCGCCGCTCTTGGCCGAGCGCATGGCCGCTTCGGCGTTGGCGATCAGCGCAGCGATCGGGCCATGCTCGGGGTAGAGCGCGATGCCGATCGAGCTCGAGACCATTGCCTCGCGCCCGTTCATTCGGCAGGGCTCGCCGACCGAGACCTGCAGCCGCTCGCAGAAGATCGCCGCGTCCTCGGCGCTCGGGTTGCCGCCGATCAGCATCAGGTACTCGTCGCCGCCGAGGTGGGCGACGCGATCCTCGGGGCGCGCGAAGCGCTTCAGCCGCGCCGCGATCTCGCGCAGCACGAGGTCGCCGGTCGCGTGGCCGAGCGCCTCGTTGACGGGCTTGAAACCGTCGAGGTCGATGAACAGGATCGCCAGCCGTTCGTGCGTGCTGTGCGACTGCTGCACCGCCTGCGCCAGCATGCCGTCGAACATCAGGCGGTTCGGCAAGCCGGTGAGGCCGTCGTGAAAGCTGCGCCGCTGCAGCTCGGTCTCGACCTGGCGCAGCGACCGCTGCAGCCGCGCCTCGAGCACCGAGAACAGGAGGCCGACGCCGAGCACCACGCACGCGCCGATCGAGGCAAAGAGGACCAGCGTCGGCGAGGAAACGCCGTCAGCGTGGAGCGAGGCGGTCTGCTCGGTGAGGCCGGCCGCGCCGAGCACGAGCTGCTGCGTCGCGACCAGGCTGATGCCGAAGACGAGCGCCGAGGTCGCCTGCCAGCCGAGCGTCGCCGGCTTGGTGCGATCGCCACCGCGGAAGAACGCGCCGAGCGCCATCATGCAGCCGCCGACCGCGCCGGCGAAGGCGGCGACGAGCGGCAGGATCTGCCAGTCGACACCGGGGACGAGCCCGAGCGGCGCGAGCGCGAGCGCGTGCGTGCCGACCGCGCCGACGCCGAGGGCGACCGCGCCGAAGCCGACCCGCCCCGGTGTCGCGACGCGGCCGCTGACGGCGCCGAGGCCGGCGAGGCTGGCGATCAGCGCCGCCGTCCAGACGCCGAGCGTGCCGAGACCGTGGTAGCCGAACGCAAACGCCGGCGGCTCGGCGGCGATGCCGATCACTTGGCTCGACCAGATGCCGATCGCGAGCGCCGAGGCAGCGCCGAACAGCCAGAGCGCGCCAGCGCGGGTGCGCAGAACGCGGACGCGGCGCGCGAGGTCGAGCGCAACGTAGGCCGCCAGCGTGGTCACGCCGAGGCCGAGCGCGAACATCAGCACGGTCGACACGACCGACTGCAGCTCGGGTTGGATCGCCTGTTCCGGGGACATGGACCTCTCGACCGTGGCAACGCCGGCGCCGCGCAATACGGCCGGGGACGTCTCAGATATCGACGGCGGAGGTCCGAACTTGAGGTGTCGAAAGGCCTGCTGCGCCCGCCCGCGAAGACACCACGGCGGCAGGAATTCGCGCCGCAGCCCGGCCGACGGTCAGTGGAGGACGAGCGGCTGCGGCATCAGTGATGCGAACCTGGCGATGTAATCGTCGAGGTCGTCCTCGCTCGGCCCATCCTCCATCAGCGCCTCGACGCCGGCCTGGAAGCTCTCGGCAATCGCGCCCTCGATGAAGATGTCCTTCTGGGCGAACTTGTCGACGATCTCGAACCCACCACGGCTCGCCCTGCCCGCGGACC
>DASXIP010000590.1:0-3242 GCA_036497875.1 Caldimonas sp. | reverse complement strand
CGTCTCGCCGACGCGCCGTTCATCAAGGTCGAGGCGACCAAGTTCACCGAGGTCGGCTACGTCGGCAAGGACGTCGACTCGATCGTCCGCGATCTCGTCGACATGGCCGTCAAGCAGGAGCGCGAGGCGGCGATGAAGCGGCAGCGTGCGCGTGCCGAAGACGCCGCCGAGGAGCGCATCCTCGAGGTCATCGTTCCGGGCGCGCGCAGCGAGTTCGGGCTCGCGCCCTCGCCTTCGGCCGACAACACCGCGCGCCAGGTGATGAGGAAGCGCCTGCGCGAAGGTCAGCTCGCTGACCGCGAGATCGAGATCGAGGTCGCCGAGGCCAAGCCGTCGCTCGAGATCATGGGCCCGGCCGGCATGGAAGACATGGCCGAGCAGCTGCGCGGCATGTTCGCCAACCTCGGCGGCACGAAGAAGAAGCCGCGCAAGATGAAGGTCTCGGAGGCGCAGCAGCTGATCCTCGACGAGGAAGCGGCCAAGCTCGTCAACGACGACGACGTCAAGGCGATCGCGCTCGCCAACGCCGAGCAGAACGGCATCGTCTTCATCGACGAGATCGACAAGGTCGCGTCGCGCTCGGAGATGCAGGGCGCCGACGTCTCGCGCCAGGGCGTGCAGCGCGACCTCCTGCCGCTGGTCGAAGGGACGACGGTCAACACGAAGTACGGGATGGTCAAGACCGACCACATCCTCTTCATCGCCTCGGGGGCGTTTCACGTCAGCAAGCCGAGTGACCTGATCCCCGAGCTGCAGGGACGCTTCCCGATCCGCGTCGAGCTCGGCTCGCTCTCGGTCGACGACTTCGAGGCGATCCTGACGCAGACGCACGCCAGCCTCGTCAAGCAGTACACGCTGCTGCTCGCGACCGAAGGCGTCCGCCTCGAGCTCGCGGCCGATGCGATCCGGCGCATTGCCCAGATCGCGTTCGACGTCAACGAGCGGACCGAGAACATCGGCGCGCGGCGGCTCTCGACGGTGATGGAGCGGCTGCTCGACGAGGTCAGCTTCGACGCCCCGAACCGCTCCGGCCAGACGGTGCTGATCGACGCTGCCGCGGTCAACGACAAGCTCGCCGACCTGGCACGGAACGAAGACCTCTCGCGCTACATCCTCTAGCGCGGCGAGCGCCGCGTCAGGACACCGTGCGCCTCGCCTGCAGCTGCAGCAGGCCATCGAAGATCAGCGTCTCGACCATCTCGAACGGCAGGTCGCTGATCGACGCGAGCTTGACGGCGGCGCCGCCGCTCATGATCAACGCCGGCGTGATCCCAGTCCGCTCGAGGAGCTTGCGATGCATGCGCTCGATCGCGCCGGCGATCGCATCGGAGCCGCCGCTCATCAGCGCATCGCTGGTGTTGGTCGGGAAGTCGACCGCCTCGCCGGTCGGCGCCTTCAGGCCCGCGGTTCCCATCTCGAGCGCGCGCAGCATCACGCCGAACCCGGGCAGGATCAGGCCGCCGAGGAAGCGCCCGCCGGTATCGAGCGCGTCGACGGTCACGGCCGTGCCGACCATGACGACGAGGGCCGGACGTGCCGGCCCACGAGCGACAACGCGGTGCCGTGCACCGATGAGCGCGACCCAGCGATCGACGCCGAGACGCACCGGATGGTCGTAGCCGTTGGTGACGCCGCACGCGGCGGCGCTGCTCACGACCCAGCGTGGCTCGACGTCCCACAGCTCGAGCTGCTCCTCGGTGCGGCGGCGGACGCCTTCGCCGGCGACGACGCTGCCGAGCATGCTCGACGGCACTTCGAGATCGCGCCAGGCGCCTTCGGCGAGGCTGTCGATCGCCTCGAGGAAGACCGCACCGTGAGTCAGCATCGCCGAGCCGGGGACGCCACGTTCGTAGAGCGCCCACTTGAGGCGCGTGTTGCCGATGTCGACGGCGAGGAAGGTCACGGCGGCCCGGCGCTTCAGACCATCTTGCCGCTGGCCGGCTGCACGTCGCAACCGATGATCCGCCAAGCGCCGTCGGGTTGACGCTCGAGGCGGTATGTCGCGAGCCAGAGGGCGCCGACAGCATCGGTGAGATGGACGCCCTGGACGATCTCGGCACCGGCCCGAAGCGGGACGAGGAAGGTCACGCTCGCAGCGCGGTAGACGACTGGATAGCCGGCACGGACCATCGCCAGAAAGCGCTCGGGAGTGCCGAACATCGTCCGGATTGCCGGCGCCGCATACGAGAACGCGCGCTCGGCATCGTCGCTCGCAAAGGCGTCGAGCTGCGCGCTGACGGCGCTGCGGACCGCGCGGGCGTCGCTGGCGGCGACCGGCTGCGCGGCCGCCGGCGCGCTGGCGCAGACCGCGGCGACGGCGAGGCAAAAGGCGGCGAGCGGGCTAACCATGGGCACCTCGACAGGGGCGCGGGCCCGCCATCATGCACTGGCGGCGCCCGACGTGCGGCGCGGCGAGAAAAGGACTGTAAAGCGACGGTCCGGACGTCATCGGAGCGTCGGGACGACCAGTTGAAAGAGGGTGGCAGGCCCGCGCCTTGCCTTTCTTTTCACGGAGGAACACAACCATGTCGATTCGCACCCTCGTCGCCGCCGCGTGCAGCGCGGCGGCCCTGTCCGCCTGCGTCGTCGCCCCGGTCGCGCAGCCCTACGGCTACGGGCCGGGGCCAGACGTCATCACCGACGTCGCGCCGCCCGCGCCTTACTACGAGCCCATTCCGGTTCTGCCGTATCCCGGCGCCGTCTGGATCGGCGGTTACTGGGGCTGGAGCGGCGGCCGCCATGCCTGGGTCGCCGGCCACTACGACCATGGCCGCCCCGGCTACACGTGGCAGGCACACCGCTGGGAACGTGCCAACGACGGCCGCTGGCACCTCCACGAGGGCCACTGGGCGCGCTCCTGATCGCGTCGTCGCAGCCGTCGACGCCAAGCGTCGTCGGCCGCGGCCTGCGCGGCGCCGCCCGGGGTGGGCGCTACACTGAGGATCGACCTCCGTCGGTCGGCCTTTGCGCCGACTACCTCCGGTAGCGTTTCGGGCCCACCTTGGCGAAGCAGACCAGCGCGCGACTCGCCGACTTCCAGTACGCCGGTGCCGCGCGAACCACGGCGAAGGAACAGCCCGCACGCCGCGGCGGCTTCGACCTCCTCCGCTTCGACCCTGGCGCCAAGCCGTTCTCGCTCGGCGCCAAGGCGCGCGACAAGGCTGCCGTCGAGACTCTCGCGGCCGAGGTTGGTAAGCTGCAGGATCTGTTCTATGCCGATCGCCGCTTCAAGCTTCTCGTCG
>DASXIP010000589.1:0-3275 GCA_036497875.1 Caldimonas sp. | reverse complement strand
GTGCTGAAGGAGATCTCGGCCAAGAAGGTGACGAGCTTTCCCGGCGTGCCGACGATGTTCACGGCGCTACTCAGCCATCCCGACGTCGCCAAGTACGACCTGAGCTCGCTCAAGTACTGCGGCTCGGGCGGCGCGCCGCTGCCGCTGGAGGTCGCGCAGCGATTCAAGCAGGCGACCGGCTGCCCGCTGAGCGAAGGCTGGGGCATGACCGAGACGTCGCCGACCGGCACCTTCACGCCGGTGTACGGCATGCGCAAGGCGAACTCGTGCGGCATCCCGCTGCCGCAGATCGAGATCCGCATGCTCGACATCGGCGATCCGAACCGCTACGTGCCGCTCGGCGAGCGCGGCGAGCTCTGCATCCGCGGCCCGAACGTGATGAAAGGTTACTGGAACAATCCAGACGCCACCGCCGAGACGACGACGTTCGACGGCATGCTGCGCACCGGCGACGTCGCCATCATGGACGAGGACGGCTTTGTCTTCATCGTCGACCGCACCAAGGACATGATCCTGTGCAGCGGCTTCAACGTCTATCCGCGCAACCTCGAGGACGCGATCTACCAGCTGCCGGCGGTCGCCGAGGTGACCGTGATCGGCATCGCCGACGAGTACCGCGGCCAGTCGCCGAAGGCGTTCATCAAGCTGAAGCCCGGCGCAGCACCGTTTTCGCTGGCCGAGCTGCAGGCGTTTCTCAAGGACAAGCTCGGCAAGCATGAGATGGTGCAGGCGCTCGAATTCCGCGCGGAGCTGCCGAAGACACCGGTCGGCAAGCTCTCGAAGAAGGAGCTCTACGAGGAAGAAGAGAAGAAGCGTGCCGGAGCGGCGAGAAGCTGAGAACCAGGCGATGGCGACTTCGCTGATCCCCGATCCGTTCCAGATGTGGCGCGAGGCGCTGACCAAGCTCGAGGGCAACGTCAACTCGCTCGTCACCGGCACCATGGACTCGCAGGAGCTGATGCGCTCGGCCCACCAGCTCTCGACCGTCTCGCTCGGCATGCAGCAGGCGTTCGAGAAGGCGATCGGGAGATATCTTGCCAAGGTCAACCTGCCGAGCCGCAAGGACGTCGCCGAGCTCGCCGCCGCGCTGCGCCGCGTCGAGGACAAGCTCGATCGGCTGCTGCCCGCGGACGCGGCCGGATCGGCAGCACCTCGGCCGGCACGCACGCGGCGGCCGCCGAAAGAGGCGGCATCGCCGGCATCTGGTCCTGCAATCGCGGCGTCCGCGCCGGCCCGGCCCGCCAAGCACAAGGTGGCGCGCGGCCGCCGCCGGAGCTGATCGATGGCTGCGACGAAGACCGCCGAAAGGCCCGCCGACCCAGGGCTCACCGAGCGCCTGCGCCTCGAGGTCGAGCGCGCCGTCCAGCGCAGCCTCAAGGGCATCGAGCTGTTCGGCGCGCCGCCGCCCGTCGTCGGCAGGACGCCGAAGACCTTGCTGCACCGGCGCGGCACGCTCTCGCTCTTTCACTACCACGCTACCGCCGACGAGGTCTATCGCGTGCCGCTTCTGCTCGTCATGGCGCCGACGAACAAGGCCTACATCCTCGACCTCGCGCCCGGCCAGAGCCTGATCGAGTTCCTGCTCGGCCGCGGCTACGACATCTACATCATGGACTGGGACGCGCCGGGCGACGACGAGCGCGATCTCAAGATCGAGGACTACGTGCTTGACTTCATTCCCGACTGCCTTCGCCGCGTGCAGCAGGATTCGGGCGAGGACGAGGTGACGCTGATCGGCTATTGCGCGGGCGGCATGCTGTCGGCGATTCACGTCGCGCTTGTTCCGGACGGTCCGGTCAAGAACCTCGTCTGCTTCACGACACCGGTCGACTTCAGCAAGATGGGGCTGTTCCGGTCGATGGCGGACGCCAAGGTCTTCGACGTCGATCGACTGGTCGACAGCGTCGGCATCATTCCCGCCGACCTCATCCGCGCCGGCTTCGAGTCGCTGCGTCCGGCGAGCAAGGTCGCAAGCCAGCTCCGCCTGTGGGACAACCTCTGGAACGACGAGTTCGTCAAGGGCTTCAGGATGACGGAGCGCTGGGGCAACGAGACGCTGCCGCTGCCCGGTGCCTACTTCCGCCAGACGGTCAAGGAGCTGCTGCGCGGCAACGCGCTCTACGAGAGGACGCTGCGCATCGCCGGCCGCAAGGTCGATCTCGCCAAGATCACCGTGCCGTTCCTGCACATCATGGCCCAGTACGACCACATCGTGCCGCCGGCGTGCGCGCATCCGCTCGTCGAGCGCGTCGGCTCGCGCGACAAGGAGGAAGTCGTCCTGCCGGGCGGCCACGTCAGCATCGCGGCGGGGGCGAACGCCGTGAAGCGGATGTGGCCGAAGCTCGACGCCTGGCTGCAGGGGCGTTCGACATGAGCGGTCCTCTTCGCACCTATCCTCGCACCGTCGCCTGCGGCGACGTCCAGGTCGAGATCGCGCGCATGACCGGCGGCGATCGCGCTGCGCTGGTCGACTTCGTCGCCACGCTGCCGGCGTACGACCTGCTGTTCCTGCCGCGCGACCTCGGCCATCCCAAGGTCGTCGACGCCTGGATGCGATCGCTCGACGCCGGCGAGCTGGTGAGCCTCGTCGCCCGCGCCGACGGCAAGATGGTCGGCTGCACGGCGATCTTCGTCGACGCGCTGAGCTGGTCGAAGCACGTCGGCGAGCTGCGCGTCGTCCTCGGCCCCGAATGGCGCGGCCGCGGCCTCGGCCGTGCGCTCGTCCAGGAATGCTTCGCCCAGGCGCTCGAGCTCGGCCTCGTGAAGCTGGTCGCGCAGATGACGGTCGACCAGCGCGCGGCGATCGCCGTCTTCGAGCAGCTCGGCTTTCGCGCCGAAGCGTTGCTCGCCAAGCACGTCGCCGATCGCGAAGGCAAGCTCCACGATCTCGTGCTGCTCGCTCACGACGTCGACGCGGTGCGCGCCCGGATGGAGGCCCTCGGTCTCGCCGACGCCGTCGGTGCCTGAGGAGCGGCAGCGCGGCTTGCCATCCCCGACAGCAGGAACCCGTGACGCCGACCACGCCGATTCCCAAGCCGAAAGGCGATCCGTTCATCGGCAACCTGCGCGCGATCGACGGCGACGCGCCGATCCAGGGCTTCATGCGGATGGCCCGCATCCTCGGCCCGATCTTCCAGCTCGAGATCCTCGGCAACCCGCTCGTCGTCGTGAGCTCGCAGGAGCTGGTCAACGAGCTCTCGGACGAGTCGCGGTTCGACAAGCGCGTCGCCGGCGCGCTGCGCAACATCCGCGACTTCGCCGGCGACGGCCTCTTC
>DASXIP010000588.1:0-13262 GCA_036497875.1 Caldimonas sp. | reverse complement strand
GTTGCTGAGATGGCCGTAGCGGCCGCCGATGCGTGCCTTCAATGACGGCGGGTAGCGCGATCCGGCGAGCATTGCCTCATCGTGGTTGCACTCGAGGAGGAGCGCGTCGGCGCCGCGAATGCCGTCGAGCATGTGCTCGGTGATCGAGCCGAGATCGGTGAGGACGCCGAGGCAAGCATCGCCGTCGCTGCAGCGTAGCTGCAGCGGCTCGGCGGCGTCGTGGGCGACGGTGAAGGGGCGTAGCTCGAGATCGCCGAGCGCGATCGTCTCGCCGTCGCGGACGAAGCCGAGGCGCGCCGGCGCCGCCGCCTCGCCGATCGCGCGCCAGGTGCCGCGACTCATCCAGACCGCGAGGCCGTAGCGCTCGGCGAACGCCAGCGCGCAGCCGACGTGGTCGCTGTGCTCGTGGGTGACAAAGACCGCGTCGAGATCGCCTGGCGCGAGCCCGGCGCGCGCGAGCCGCAGCTCGAGCTCGCGCAGTGAAAAGCCGGCGTCGATGAGCAGACGCGTCGTCGTGATGCCGGCGGCGGCCTCGACGACGGTGGCGTTGCCGGTGCTGCCGCTGCCCAGGCTGCAGAAGCGGATCACGCCGGAATCGCTGCGGGCCGGCCTGGCCTCGTCACTAGCGCAGGTCTTCGAGCAGGAGGTTGGCGATCCGCTTGCCGTTGTCCGTCGTCTCGGGCTTGCCCTGCGAGTCGAGGACTGCAACCGTGGTCGCGGTCCCCTCGGTGCTCACCTTGACACGGTACTTGGCGAGGCCGGTGTCGTCGCCCTTCTTCTTGCCGAAGCTGAACATGCGGGAGAAGAAGTTCGGCTCCTCGCGGCCGGCATATGCGGGATCGACGTAGCGAACGAAGTAGAGGCCTTGGCCGCGATCGCGGTCCTCGACGGTGAAGCCGCTGCGGTCGAGTGCGATGCCGACCCGACGCCAGGCGCGGTCGAAGGTGTCTTCGAGCTGCAGCGTCGGCGACGGTGCGCCGTCGACCAGCCGGGCGCGCGCCGGCCCGCTGGCCGCGGTGGTCGCCGCGGCCACGGTCGCCTTCGCGACTTCTTCCTTCTCACCGAGCTTGACCATCAGGCGCGACAGGAAGGTCGCCTCGAGCTGCGGATCGGCTGGACGCGGCTGCCAGACGGTCCCTTCCTTGGCCTGGCCGACGTAGATCTCGGCCATGCCGCGGTGGGTGATGAAGATGTCGCTGCCTTTGGCCGTGCGCTCGATGCGGGTGGTGAACTTGTCGAGCTCGCCGGTCGAGTATGCGGAATCGATGAGCTTGCCGATCGTGTTGCGGATGACGTCGTTCGGCAGCTTGGCGCGGTTCTCCGCCCAGTCGGTTTCGAGGATGCCGGCTTCGGCGCGATCCTGGATCAGGTTGAAGCCGTTGTCCTTCCAGAACGCGCGCACCTGCGGGTAGACCTGCTCGGGCGGCAGCGATGTGCTCAGCCAGCGTTCGTTGCCGAGGCGCTCGATCGTGAATGCGCCGACCGACTGCGGCGCCACGACTGCCACCGCGGCCGGCGCAGGCGCCGCCGGCGCCTGCGCCTGGAAGGTCGACGCGCTGACGGCGCCGTTCGGCTGCTGGTAGCGCGTCTCCTTGTTGAGCTGCGTCAGGTCGGGAGGCACCTCGAGCCCGGTCGTACGGGTCGTCGACGTCGATTTGTAGTCGACCTTGTCGCCGCCAAGGAAGTTCTCGACCGACGAGCAGGCGGTGAGAAGAGCAACGCACGCCAGCGTAGTGAGGAGGCGCGGCGATTGGGGAAGAGTCACTGGGGAAGTCTCCATCGATATCGCTGCGCGCGCGCCGTGCGGCGGGCGATGCAGCTCGTGATCGTTCAGCTCGGTTGCGAACGGCTCATTCGAGCCCCGCTTCGCGCATTGCCGCCGCGACGACGGCCTGCCCCGATTCGCTGAGCGGCGTGATCGGCAGGCGCACGGCGGCACCGCAGCGACCGAGTCGCGACAGCGCCCACTTGACGGGCGCCGGGCTCGGCTCGACGAAGAGCGCCTGGTGCAGGTCGAGCAGCTGCAGCTGCAAGCGCGCAGCGTCGCGTGCGTTGCCCGCGAGCGCCGCCGCGCAGAGTGTCTGGATGGCGCGCGGCGCGACATTGGCGGTGACGCTGATGCTGCCGTGGCCGCCGAGCAGCATCAGCGCGACGGCGGAGTCGTCGTTGCCCGAATAGACCGCGAAGCCGGGCGGCGCGCGGCGCAGGATCGCGCTGCCGCGAGCGATGTCGCCGGTCGCTTCCTTGATGCCGACGATGCCCGGCACCTGCGCGAGCCGCAGCGCCGTCTCGGCCTGCATGTCGGCGACCGTGCGCGACGGCACGTTGTAGACGACCATCGGCAGATCGACTGCCTCGGCGATCGCCTTGAAGTGGCGATAGATGCCTTCCTGCGACGGCTTGTTGTAGTAGGGCACGACCGACAGCGTGCAGTCGGCGCCGACCTTGAGCGCGAAGCGAGAAAGCTCGATCGCCTCGGCGGTGGAATTGCCGCCGGTGCCGGCCATCACCGGAATGCGGCTGCGCGCATGCTCGACGGCGACGCGGATGATCTGGCAATGTTCGTCGACGCTGACGGTGGGCGACTCGCCGGTCGTGCCGACGACGCCGATACACCGGGTGCCTTCGGCGACGTGCCAGTCGATCAGGCGCCGCAGCGCATCGAAGTCGATGCTGCCGTCGTCTTGCATCGGCGTGACGAGCGCAACGATGCTGCCGGTGATGGTCTTCATTCGCGGGTCCTGAATCGGTCGATTCTAGCGGGCACCGTCGCCCTCATCCGGCGCCAGAGGGTAGCGTTCGGCAACGTCGCTGCGGCGCGACCGAACGGCCGCCAGACGTTGGACGAAGCGGTCCGGGTCGCTCAGGAAGCCGTCTTCGTACGCCACGATGCGCAGACCCGCGGCGGTGGCCAGAAGTTCACCGTGCGCGAGCAGAAAGTCGGGCCGTTTCGGCCGGCCGACGGTCTCGTTGCCGGCCGCGAAGGTTTCGTAAAGCAGCACGCCGCCAGGAGCGAGCGCGGCGGTGAGCTCCGGCAGTAGCGGCCGCCAGAGATAGTTCGCGACGACGACGGCGTCGAACGTGCGCCCGGCGAATGGCCAGAAGCCGCCTTCGATGTCTGCCGTGACCGCTTCCGCCCGGCTGGCGAGCGTCGCCATCGCCTCGGCATCGCGGTCGACCGCGGTGACGCGATGGCCGCGCGCCGCGAGCCACACGGTGTGCCTGCCGGCGCCGGCGGCGACGTCGAGGACCGTCCCGCCGCGAGCGATGAGGGGCGCCCACCGCACGATCCAGGGCGATGGTGCGCTCACGTGCAGTCTCGACTCCTCGGGCGGAGCGCCGGTCTCACGTCAGAAGCACGCCCACAGCCGATTGGCGAGATCGACGGCGAGATCGGGGCGCCGGTACGCGGCGAACACGGCCGCGAGCGCGACCGCGGCGGCCGACCACGCGGCGACCCGTGCCAGCCTCATGCCGCCGCTGGGCGCAGGATCGCCCGTTCGTTGATTGGCAGGTTGACGAGTGCGGCGAGGACGCCGAGCGCCACTGCGATCCACCACACGACGTCGTAGCTGCCGGTCGCATCGTAGAGCCGGCCGCCGAGCCAGACGCCGAGGAAGCTGCCGACCTGGTGGCTGAGGAAGACGAAGCCGCCGAGCATCGACAGATAACGCACGCCGAAGATCTCGGCGACGATGCCGTTCGTCAGCGGCACGGTCGAGAGCCAGAGAAAGCCGATCGTCGCTGCGAACAGGTAGACGCTCCACGGCGTCAGCGGCGCGACGACGAAGGCGACGATGGCGAGCGAGCGCAGCGCGTAGATCGTCGACAGCAGGTACTTCTTCGGCAGCACGCCGCCGAGCATTCCCGCGAGGTAAGTGCCGAAGACATTGAACAGGCCGATCAGCGCCAGCGCGGTCGTCGCGACGTGCGGCTGCAGGCCGTGGTCCTTCAGGTAGCTCGGCATGTGGACGCCGATGAAGACGACCTGGAAGCCGCACACGAAGTAGCCCGCCGTCAGGAGCTGGAAGCTGCGGTCGCCGAAGGCCTCGCGCGTCGCGCCGCCGATGCTCTGCTGCGTGGTCGTCGCCGGCGCGTGCTTCGGCTCGCGCAGGCCGAACGCGAACGGAACGATGACGAGGGCGAGCGCGGCACAAACGAAGAGCGCGTCCTGCCAGCCGACGCTGCCGATGAGGCTGCCTTCGATCGGCACCATCAGGAACTGGCCGAACGAGCCCGCTGCGGCGGTGATTCCCATCGCCCAGCTGTGCCGCGCGGGCGCGACGTTGCGGCCGATCACGCCGTAGACGATCGCGTAGGTCGTCCCGGCCTGGGCCATGCCGAGCATCACGCCGGCGCCGCCGAGGAACGCGGCGCCGCTCGCCGCCAGGCCCATGACGACGAGGCCGCCGGCGTACAGGACGCTGCCGACGGCGAGGACGCGAAACGCACCCCAGCGGTCGGCGAGCGCGCCGGCGAACGGGCCGGCAAGGCCCCAGGCGAGGTTCTGCACCGCGAGCGCGAATGCGAAGGTCTCGCGGTTCCAGCCGCGATCGGCGGTGATCGGCTGCAGCCAGAGGCCGAAGCCGTGGCGGATGCCCATCGACATGGTGACGATCACCGCGCCGCAGACGAGTACCTGCGGCAGCGACAGCGGCTTGGTCGATGTGGTCACGACGCCTTCGTGCCGCTGACACGGTCGATCGTCGCGATCGACGGCGCGTCGAGCCGCAGCCGCGCCGCAGCGACGAGCTCGGCGAGTTGCTTCTCGTTGCTTGCGCTCGCGATCGGCGCGGTGATGCTCGGCCGTGCGATCTGCCAGGCGAGCGCGACCTGGGCCGGCGTCGCGCCGATTGTTCCGGCGACAGCGTCGAGCGCGCCGAGCACGGCGAGGCCGCGCTCGTTCAGGTACTTGCCGGCGCCGCTGCCGCGCACGCTCTTGCCGAGGTCGGCGGCGCTGCGGTACTTGCCCGTCAGAAATCCCATCGCCAGGGCGAAGAAGTTGATGACGCCGAGGTCGCGCTCGACGCAAAGCCGCTCGAGCGCGTCCTCGTAGGCGGCGCGCTCGACCAGGTTGTAGAGTGGCTGCAGCGACTCGTAGCGCGGCAGGCCGAGCCGCTCGCTCGTGTCGAGTGCGAGCGCCAGGCGCTCGGCCGAGTGGTTCGAGGCGCCGATCGCGCGCACCTTGCCCTCGCGGATGAGGTCGGCAAAGCTGGCGAGAGTCTCTTCGAACGGCGTCGCCGGATCGTCGTCGTGCGACTGGTAGAGATCGATGACGTCGGTCCGTAGCCGGCGCAGCGACGCTTCGACGGCGCGCCGGATGTAGGCCGGCGACAGCCCCTTGTCGTTGTCGCCCATGGGCTTGCCGACTTTGGTCGCGAGGACGATGCGGTTGCGCTTGCCGCTTGTTTTCAGCCACTTGCCGATGATCGTTTCCGATTCGCCGCCGACATGGCCTGGCACCCAGCGCGAATAGACATCGGCGGTGTCGATGAAGTTCATGCCGGCGTCGACCCAGGCGTCGAGGAGGCGAAACGACGTCGGCTCGTCGACCGTCCAGCCGAACACGTTGCCGCCGAGGCAGATGCGGGAGACCTGAAGGCCGGAGCGTCCGAGAGCGCGAGTGTCCATCGAGCGATTGTTGCAGGGGCTGCGGCTCGGGAACATCGGTGGCGCTGCCTAGAATCGTTCGCATGGCATCCAGGACCAGCACGAAGGCCGCCAGCTACGGCGAGGAGTCGATCCGCGTCCTCAAGGGACTCGAACCAGTCAAGCAGCGGCCGGGGATGTACACCCGCACCGAAAGCCCGCTGCACGTCGTCCAGGAGGTGATCGACAACGCCGCCGACGAGGCGCTCGCCGGCGTCGCCGCGGCGATCGATGTCACGTTGCACGCCGACGGCTCGGTCAGCGTCGTCGACGACGGCCGCGGCATCCCGGTCGGCCTGCATCCCGAGGAGCGCGTCAGCGTCGTCGAGATCGTCTTCACGCGCCTGCACGCCGGCGGTAAGTTCGACAAGGGCGGCAACGCCGCGTACAGCTTCTCCGGCGGCCTGCACGGCGTCGGCGTCAGCGTCACCAATGCGCTCGCGAAGCGCCTCGAGGTCACGGTGTGGCGCGGCGGCCAGGTCGCGACGATCGCCTTCGCCGGCGGCGCGGTCATCGAGGCGCTGGCGATGCGAAAGGCTGCGGCGGGCGAGCGCAAGAGCGGGACGCGCGTTCGCGTCTGGCCCGACCCGCGCTACTTCGAGAACGCCGAGTTGCCGCGCGCCGAGCTGACCCACCTGCTGCGCAGCAAGGCGGTGCTTCTGCCCGGCGTCAAGGTCTCGCTGACGGTCGAGAAGGGCGGCCGCGGCGAGCCCGAGCGAAGCGACTGGCTGTTCGCCGGCGGCCTCGCCGACTACCTGATGCAGACGATCGCCGCCGATCCGGTGATCCCGCTCTTCGAAGGCGCGCATCACGCCGACGGGCGCGAGAGCGAGGACGTCGCCGAAGGCGAGGGCGCCGCGTGGTGCGTCGCCTTCACCGAAGACGGCAACGCGGTGCGCGAGAGCTATGTCAACCTGATCCCGACCGTCGCCGGCGGCACCCACGAGTCGGGGTTGAAGGATGGCCTGTTCCAGGCCGTCAAAGGGTTCATCGACATGCACTCGCTGCTGCCAAAGGGCGTCAAGGTGATGCCTGAGGACGTCTTCTCGCGCGCCAGCTTCGTCCTCTCGGCGAAGGTGCTCGACCCGCAGTTCCAGGGCCAGATCAAGGAGCGGCTGAACAGCCGCGAGGCGCTGCGCCTGGTGTCGAGCTGCACGCGGCCGGCCTTCGAGCTCTGGCTGAGCCAGCACGTCGAGTACGGCAGGAAGCTCGCCGAACTCGTCATCCGCCAGGCGCAGACGCGCCAGCGCGCGAGCCTCAAGGTGGAGAAGCGCCGCGGCTCGGGGGTCGCCGTGCTGCCCGGCAAGCTCACCGACTGCGAGAGCCGCGACCTGGCGCTGAACGAGCTCTTCCTGGTCGAGGGCGACTCCGCCGGCGGCAGCGCGAAGATGGGCCGCGACAAGGAGACCCAGGCGATCCTGCCGCTGCGCGGCAAGGTCCTCAATTCCTGGGAGGTCGAGCGCGACCGCCTATTCGCCAACAACGAGATCCACGACATCTCGGTCGCGATCGGCGTCGATCCGCACGGTGCAGACGACGTGCCGGACTTCTCCGGCCTGCGCTACGGCAAGGTCTGCATCCTGTCGGACGCCGACGTCGACGGCTCGCACATCCAGGTGCTGCTGCTGACGCTCTTTTTCCGCCACTTTCCGAAGTTGATCGAGCGCGGCCATGTCTTCGTCGCGAAACCGCCGCTCTTTCGCGTCGACGCGCCGGCGCGCGGCAAGAAGCCGGCCACCAAGATCTACGCGCTCGACGAGGACGAGTTGCGCGCGACGCTCGACCGCTTGAAGAAGGAGGGCGCGCGCGATGGCAGCTGGAGCGTCAGCCGCTTCAAGGGTCTCGGCGAGATGAACGCCGAGCAACTCTGGGACACGACGCTCAACCCGGAAACGCGACGCCTGCTGCCGATCGGCTTCGCGGCGGCAGGATTCGCGGCGACCACGGCATCGCTCACCAAGCTGATGGGCAAGGGCGAGGCGCAGGCGCGGCGCGAGCTGATGGAGCTGCACGCCGACGCCGTCGAGGTCGACGTGTGAGCCCGGTCGCGCGCGTCGCGTCGCTTCGATTGCGACCGACGATGCTTTCCGATCTCGAGTTCGTCGGCTCGGTCGAGAACGATCCTGCGAACCGGCCGTTCATCACGCCGTGGGAGCGCGTCCAGCATGAAGGCGCGGTGCGCTTTCCCGACTTCCGCCATTTCATCGTCGAGGCGGGCGAGGGTTACCCGTCGGCGGGGTTCGTCATCCTGCAGGGCTGCCGCAACCCGAACGCGTCGGTCGAGCTGAAGCGGATCGTCCTGCAGCCGAAGGGCCAGGGCTTCGGCCGCGCCTGTGTCCGCCTGCTCGCGCAGATGGCGTTTCGCGACCTCGGCGCGCACCGCTTCTGGCTCGACGTGCGCAGCGCCAACGCGCGCGCGCTCGCGCTCTACCGCAGCGAAGGCTTCGTCGAGGAAGGGCGGCTGCGCGAGAGCGTGCGCAACGGCGACGGTTTCGACTCGCTCGTCGTGCTGTCGATGCTGAAAGACGAATACGAAGCGCGCCGCGGCCACGGCGGCGATCCCACGTAAACCCCGGCCAGCGGACGAAAGGAGACTCGCCATGCGCTCGACGATGATGGACGTGCCGCTTTCGCTCAATCACCTGCTCGATCGCGCCGGTGCGCTGTTCGCGGCCAGCGAGATCGTCTCGCGCCTGCCCGACAAGTCGCTGCGCAAGCACACCTACGGCGAGTACCACCGGCGAACGAGGAAGCTCGCCGCAGCGCTGCAGGCGCTCGGCCTGAAGAAGGGCGACCGCGTTGCAACGCTGTGCTGGAACCACCACGCGCATCTCGAGTGCTACTTCGGCATCCCGGCGGCGGCCGGCGTGATGCACACCCTGAACCTGCGCCTCGCGCCCGACGAGATCGGCTGGATCGCGCATGACGCAGACGACCGCTTCCTCGTCGTCGACGACATCCTGCTGCCGCTCTACCGCCAGTTCGCGGACAAGCATGCGTTCGAGAAGGTGATCGTCTTCCCGTTCTCGGGCGCCGCCGTCGACACCGGCGAAGGCCGGCTCGACTACGAGGCGCTCCTCGCCGACGCCGACGGCGAAGCCTTCACCTATGCCGAGCACGACGAGAACGATCCGATCGCGATGTGCTACACGTCGGGGACGACCGGTCGACCGAAGGGCGTCGCCTACTCGCATCGCTCGACCGTCCTGCACACGCTGGTCGGCTGCCTCACGGATCTCTGGGGTCTGCGCGCGACCGACGCGGTGTTGCCGGTGACGCCGATGTTCCACGCCAACAGCTGGGGCGTTCCGTATGCGGCGGTGATGCTCGGCATTCGCCTCGTCTTTCCCGGGCCGCACCTGCACCCCGACGATCTGCTCGACCTGATGCAGGTCGAGCCGCCGACGCTCGCGCTCGGCGTGCCGACGATCTGGATGGGGCTCATCCAGGCCTATGACCGCTCGCTCGTCGAGCAGCCCGGACGCTGGAAGCTGCCGAGCGGAATGCGTTCGCTGGTCGGTGGCGCGGCGGTGCCGGAAGCGCTGATCCGCGCCTTCGCCAAGCACGACATCTGGATCGTCCAGGGCTGGGGAATGACCGAGACGTCACCGCTCGCGACGACGTCGTACCAGCGCCGCGAGTTCGCGGCGCTCGGCGAGAACGAGCGCTTCCGCCGCGCCGCGATGGCCGGCGTTCCGGTGCCGCTGGTCGACGTGCGCATCCGCGACGACGACGGCGAGGACGCGCCGTGGGACGGCAAGTCGATGGGCGAGATCCAGGTGCGGGGCCCGTTCATCACCGGCTCGTACCACGAGGTCCCGGTCAGCGACGACAAGTTCACCGACGACGGGTGGTTGCGCACCGGCGACGTCGCCGCCGTCGACGAGCTCGGCTTCGTCCGCATCACCGACCGCACCAAGGACCTCATCAAGTCGGGCGGCGAATGGATCTCGTCGGTCGATCTCGAAAACGCGCTGATGGCGCATTCGTCGATCGCCGAGGCGGCGGTGATCGCGATCCCCGACGAAAAGTGGAGCGAGCGGCCGTTAGCGTGCATCGTCTGGAAGCACGGCGCGGCGATCGCCCGGGCGGATGTCTCCAGCGAGCTCGGCCGCCACCTGCTCGCGCATGGCTTCGCCAAATGGCAGCTCCCCGATCGCTACGAAGTGATCGAGGGCGTGCCGCGCACGTCGACGGGCAAGTTCTGGAAGCTGAAGCTGCGCGAACGCTTTCCCCGTTGACATCGATCATTCCCGCACGACGGCGCGCGCTGGCGCGCCGTCGTGCCTTTCCTGAGCTGCCATGGACACACCCGATCTCTTCACCCGCGAGGCGGACGGCGACCCGGTCGCGCTCGCCGACTATGCCGAGCGGGCATACCTCGAATACGCGCTCTCGGTCGTCAAGGGTCGCGCACTGCCGGACGTCGCCGACGGCCAGAAGCCGGTGCAGCGGCGAATCCTCTACGCGATGGCGAGGATGGGCCTCGTCTTCGCCACCGGCGCCGGCCCGAAGGCAGTCAAGAGCGCGCGCGTCGTCGGTGACGTCCTCGGGCGCTTCCATCCGCACAGCGACCAGGCCGCGTACGACGCGCTCGTCCGCATGGCGCAGGACTTCGCACTGCGCTATCCGCTGATCGACGGTCAGGGCAACTTCGGCTCGCGCGACGGCGACGGCGCCGCGGCGATGCGATACACCGAAGCGCGCCTGGCGCCGATCGCGCGGCTGCTGCTCGACGAGATCGACGAGGGCACGGTCGAGTTCGTGCCGAACTACGATGGCTCGACCGAGGAGCCGCGCCTGCTGCCGGCGCGCTTGCCTTTCGTGCTTCTGAACGGCGCGAGCGGCATCGCGGTCGGCCTTGCGACCGAGATCCCGAGCCACAACCTGCGCGAGGTCGCCGCCGCGGCGATCGCGCTGCTGAAGGACGACAAGCTCGGCGACGACGAGCTCGCGAGGCTTTTGCCCGGCCCCGACTATCCCGGCGGCGGCCAGATCATCAGCCCGCCGGAAGAGATCCGCGCCGCCTACGCGAGCGGTCGCGCCTCGCTCAAGGTGCGGGCACGCTGGACGATCGAGGAGCTCGCCCGCGGCCAATGGCAGCTCGTCGTCACCGAGCTGCCGCCGGGGACGAGCGCGCAGAAGGTGCTGGAGGAGATCGAGGAGCTCACCAATCCGAAGCTGCGCGCCGGCAAGAAGACGCTCGCCGCCGAGCAGCTGCAATTGAAGGCGAGCCTGCTCGGCGTCCTCGATGCCGTGCGCGACGAGTCGAGCAAGGAGGCTGCGGTGCGGATCGTCTTCGAGCCGAAGTCGCGCACTGTGCCGCAGGCTGACCTCGTCAATGCGCTGCTTGCCCACACCAGCCTCGAGAGCTCGGCGCCGATCAACCTGACGATGGTCGGCGCCGACGGCCGGCCGACGCAGAAGAGCCTCGCCCAACTGCTGCGCGAGTGGAATCGCTTCCGCACGGCGACCGTCGAGCGGCGCTCGCAGCACCGCTTCGGCAAGGTCGCGGAGCGCATCCACATCCTCGAGGGCCGCCAGCTCGTGCTGCTCGAGATCGACGCGGTGATCGCGATCATCCGCGCCGCCGACGAGCCGAAGGCGGCGCTGATCGAGCGGTTCAAGCTGAGCGAGCGGCAGGCCGACGACATTCTCGACATTCGCCTGCGCCAGCTGGCTCGCCTCGAAGCAATCCGGATCGAGCAGGAGCTGAAGGAGCTGCGGGCCGAGTCCGCCAGGCTCGGCGACATCCTCGCCAGCCCGGCGGCGCTCAGGCGCACCGTCATCCGCGAGATCGAGGCCGACGCGAAGACGCACGGCGACGAGCGGCGAACGCTGATCGAAGCGCAGAAGCGTGCCGTCGCCGAGGTACGCGTCGTCGACGAGCCGGTCACCGTCGTCGTCAGTCTGAAGGGCTGGGTGCGGGCGCTGAAGGGCCACGAGGTCGATCCGGCCCAGCTCGCCTTCAAGGCCGGCGACGCGCTCTATGGAACCTTCGCCTGCCGCAGTACGGCAACGCTGCTTGTCTTCGGCAGCAACGGCCGCGTCTATTCGGCCGCGGTCGCGAACCTGCCGAGCGGCCGTGGCGACGGCGCCCCGGTGACGTCGCTGATCGAGCTCGAGGCGGGGACGCAGCCGTCGCACTACTTCGCCGGCGCCGGCCCGGAGGTGCTGCTGCTCGCCAACACCGGAGCGTTCGGCCTGCTCGCACGCGCGTCCGATCTCGTCTCACGGCAGCGCGGCGGCAAGGCCTTCGTTGTTCTCGAAGGCGACGAGAAGCCGTTGCCGCCCGCGATCGTCGACGCCGGCGAGGCGGCGCGCGTCGCCTGCCTGACGCTCACCGGGCGCCTCCTCGTCTTCGGCGTCGACGAGCTGAAGCTGCAGGGCAACGGCGGCCGCGGCCTGACGTTGATCGATCTCGATGCCAAGGACGCGCTCGTCAGCGTCGCAGTGTTCGCGGCCGCTCTGCGGGTCGAGGGCAGCGGCCGCGGCGGCAAGGCGCGTGCGGAAGTCCTGCGCGGCGCGGCGCTTGACGACTACCTCGGCCGGCGCGCGCGCAAGGGCCGTCGCCAGCACGCACTACCGACTGCGACGCGAGTCGTCGCCGCGGACGGGGAGTGATCGCACGGCGCCGTGCGCGCCGCTCGTCAGACGCGCAGGCGCAGGACGCGCACCAGCGCGACCGCGCAGACGGCGAACGCTGCCGCCGACCAGTACGCATAGGGAACGCCGAGCAGCGAGACCGCCGCGTCGGCGCAGCTCGCCCGCGCCTCGAACACGCTCGGCAGCAATTGGTCGAGCCGGGTCGCGCTGACGATGCGGTCGGCGAGCGTGAGGTTGCAGGATTCCGACTTCGCGGCGACGAGCTGCTGCCAGAGCGCCGCCGCGATGCCGGCCACGGCGAGCAGGAGCGCGAACGTCGCGCTGGCGCGGCCGCCGGTGGCGCCGCGCCAGACGAGGCCGAGCAGCGCGAACGCGCCGATCGCGAGGAAGATCAGCCGCTGCAGCGTGCACCAGGGGCATGGTTCGTAGCCGAACGCGTGTTGTGTGACGAGCGCGAGGACGACCGCGCCGATCGAGGCGATCGCGACGAACGCGAACAGCGGCGCCGCTTGCGCGCCGCCGCGCCCGCGCGACCTCATTCGGTGACCTGGGCGATCAACTCGATCTCGACGCAGGCGCCGAGCGGCAGCTGGGCGACGCCGTAGGCGCTGCGCGCGTGCGCGCCCTTCTCGGCAAAGATCTCGCCGAACAGCTCAGAGCAGCCGTTGGTCACGAGGTGATGCTCGACGAAATCGGGCGCGCTGTTGACCAGGCTCGTGATGCGCACGATCCGCGCGACCTTGTCGAGGTCGCCGATCGCGGCGTGCAGCGTGCCAAGCAAGTCGATCGCGACCGCGCGCGCGGCCTTCTTGCCGGTCGAGGTCGTCATGTCGCGACCGAGCTGGCCGACCCAGACCTTGCCGTCGCGCTTGGCGATGTGGCCGGAAAGAAAGACGAGATTGCCGCTGCGCACGAACGGGACATACGCTCCCGCCGGGATGGCCAGCGGCGGCAACGAGATGTCGAGATCGGTGAGACGGTCGTAAATCGAGGCCATGGCTTTGGGG
>DASXIP010000587.1:0-1968 GCA_036497875.1 Caldimonas sp. | reverse complement strand
GGCGCCAAGGCCAAGCTCCCCGGTCGGGCGACCTGGCCGAGAGCGTGCGGGACGGGACCATCGCAAAAGTGTAGCAGCGGGCCGACTCGACGCTCGCCACGAGCCACGCGGCGTGCGTTGGTCACGACTGCACGGTTCGCGCAGCGCGCTCCGCGCTGCCGCAGCACCAGAATCCCGCGCACGATGTCCTCTGCCGACCCGACCCGCGTCCTCGTTGTCGCCGACGGCGAATAGAGCGGCCGCACCGCCGCGGCGCTCCTGAACGGCGACCTCGCCGCGGGGGTTCGGATCTGCGTCCGCCCCGACCATGCAGCCGCGCAAGCAAGGGCGTGCCGCCCGGAGGTCATCGTCCTGGCGCTGCCGTCGCTGGCCCTGGTCGAACTGGGAGTGCCTGCGATTCGCGAGGCAACCGTGGGCGTCGCGCCGCCGCCGGTCCTGATCGCACTCTGCGACGCGGCGAACGTCAGCGGCGCGGCGCGCCTGTGCCGCCAGGGCGTGATCGACGACTACGTGCAGCACTTTCCGGCGCCTGCCGACGAGCATCGCCTCGCGACGAGCGTCCGCTTCGCCGCGCGAGCGCGGATGGCGAGCAACACGGACGCTGCCGTGGCCGCCGCCGCCGCGGCGCCAGTGGCACCGGACGCCACGGCGGCTCGGCAGCGGCCGGTCGTCGTCGTCGTCGAGGACGACGAGGCGCTGCATGCGCTCGTCGCGGCGATGCTCGGACCCGACGTCGAGCTCGTCTTCGAGAGCGACGGCGCCGCCGCGTTCGACCGTATCCACGCGATCGGGCCCGACCTCGTTCTGATGGACATCATGTTGCCGGGTAGCGATGGCGTCGCGATCACCGAGCAGATCAAGTCGAGCCCCGCGCTGGCCGCGATCCCCGTTGTCATGCTGACCGGCGAAGCGCGGTTCGAGACGCTCGTGCGCAGCATGCAGGCCGGAGCTGCCGACTTCATCGTCAAGCCGTTCACGCGCGACGCGCTCGTCGCCAAGCTCGGCAGGTTCCTCCCCGCCGTCGCCTAGCCGCCGGCGTCGCGGCCGGCGTCAGCGCGCCGTCACCGGAATGCCCCGGAACTGGCCGGCGACGGCGGGACCCGCTGGCCGCGGATAACGTTCGGGGTCGAACCGGTTCAGCAGTTCGCTCTCGCGCGCCCGCGCGATCGCGAGGCTCGCCAGCTTGACGTGGCCGTAGCCGCGGATCGACCCCGGCACGTTGGCGATCGCGACGGCAACGGCGTGCCTGTCGGCGCTCAGGCCCGCTAGCAGCTCGTCGATGCGCGCCTCGTAGTCGGTGACGAGGCGCCGCTCGAGGCGGCGCTCCTCGGTGCGGCCGAACGGATCGAACGGCGTCCCGCGCAGCGCCTTGGCGCTCGCCAGGATCCGCAGCAGCGGCAGCATCCAGGGACCGAAGCGGATCTTGCGCGGTGCCTTCGCGGCCGCCCCCTTTGGCTTCACGAGCGCCGGCGGCGCCATATAGAACTCGAGCTTCAGGTCGTCGCCTTCGAACTGCTCGGCGAGCTGCCTGCGGAACTCGCCGTCGGTGTAGAGGCGACCGACCTCGTACTCGTCCTTGTAGGCCATCAGCTTTCTCAGCTGCTCGGCGACTGCCCGCGTCAGCGGCAGCGGCGCGCCGGCGCCGACCAACGCCTCCTCACGCGCGCGAACCTTGGCGACGATGCGCCGATAGTGGTCGGCATAGGCAGTGTTCTGATAGGAGACGAGAACACGCGCCGAGCGCTCGATCAGCGGATCGAGCGATTCGGCTTCCTCGTGAGCCGGGTCGCCCTCGTGCAGGAGCTCGCGCGCCGCCGCAGGGTCGGTGGCGGCGAGACGGCCGAGCGAGAACGCTGCCTTGTTGGCGTCGACCGCGACGCCGTTCAGCTCGATCGCGCGCAGCATCGCCGCGAGGCCCACCGGCACCAGGCCGCGCTGCCATGCATACCCCATCGCGACGATGTTGGC
>DASXIP010000586.1:0-3588 GCA_036497875.1 Caldimonas sp. | reverse complement strand
GCCGGGCGACGACGACGAGTGCGTCGAGCATGCTCGGATGGTTGGCGGCGACGATCAGCCCTCCGGGCTCGTCGCGCAGGGCGTCGAGGGCGCCCGAATCGAGCTCGAGGAGGCCGAATCGTTCGGCGCTGGCCCAGCACGAGCGGTAAAGGAACGAGATCGCGGTCCGACCGAGGCGGCCCGCCGCGGCGCGCGGCAGCAACAGCCCGAAGACCGGCGCGACCAGGTTCCAGGCGAGCGACATCGCGCCCAACTGGACGAGGACGGCGACGAACCTGAGCCGATGGCCGAGCGCAGGCGACTGCGCCGCCTCGCCGGTCAGTCGGCGGCCGGCACGCGCTGGCTCGAAGTCGCGAAGATCCATGAGATGCCGAAGCCCGCAGTGATTGTGTTTTCCCGCCGCACCAGCGGACTCGGAGCAAACGCCGCGCCGTGCAGGTCGTCGTAGCGCAGGAAGCCGCCGAGCCAGGCGTTGCCGAGCCGGCGCGAGAACGCCGTCGTCGCGCGCCAGCCGGCATAGCCGCCGGGAGCCGAATATGCCGGCCGCGTGTCGGTCGCGAATTGTGGCGGAACGCTGTAGAAATACTCGTGGTAGCGCTGGACGGCGAACAGCGGGCCGGCGAGCAAGCCCAGGTTCCAGTGGCCGGCGGCGTCGCGGACGTCGAGGTTGAGATTGGGCGAGAAGGTGGCGCCGACGGTGCGCGGCGAGCGCTCGAGCGTGATTGCCTCGCGCACCGGCAGGCGCAGCTCGAGCTTCAGTTCGCGCTTGCTCGACTGCCAGAGCTCGACGTTCAGGCTGGGGCCGATCTCCACCGTCGCCGCCAGGTCCGGCATGCCCTGGCGGGCTTGGTTGCCACTGCTCCGATTCGGAACCGATGCCGCGAGGCTGAGGTCAACGACCATGCGGTAGCCGGCGAAGAGAATCGCGCGAGCGCCGTCGCGGTCGGCGCGAAGAAACCTGCCGCGGTAGGCGACGAAGGGCAGCGGCAGGAGGTAGACGTTGGTCTGGTCCGAGCCGCGGTAGTCGTCGAAGCGCACCGCCGCTACGCCGAGGCCGAGCTCCCAGAGCGGCTCGCTGCCGGCGTCCTTCGCGGCGGTGCGCGAGACCTGGTCTTCGAGCACGGGTCCCGGGAGCGGAACCTCGTCGGCAGCCGCCCGCGCCGCGAGCACGAGCGCGCCAAGGACGACGAGCGACGCCGGCAGACGTCGTCGGAAATCGGCCAGGCGCCTCACGGTGCCTGGACCTCGACGTCGCGGATGTTGATGCGGCGGTGCTGCCATGCCCGCACCGTGCGGGCAAGGTTGCCGAACGAGACGAGGTAGTACAGCGCCTTCAGCGTCCGGATCGACCTCCAGATCGGCGTGCGACCGTAGATGTCGCCGGCGAGCAGCGAGACCAGCGCTTCCTTGACGCGAAACGGGTTCTGCGGCGACATGAAGAACTCGCGCATGGTCGGATTGGTGACGCGGAAGATGAACCACGAGAACTCGCGCGGCCCGAACTGCAGCCGACGATCGAAGGCGCGTCGAAGCGCCGCGGCGTCGCGGCTGCCGTCGAGCACCGCCTCGACGACGCCGGCGCCGTCGAACGCGCTCTGCATCGCGAAATAGACCCCCGACGAGAAGACCGGATCGACGAACGCATAGGCGTCGCCGATCATCAGGAAGCGGTCGCCGCTGCTCCTGCCGCTCGTGTACGAGTAGTTACCCGTCGCGTAGACGCGGCCGTCGACGAGCTCGGCGCCGGCGAGCCGCGCGGCGAGCGCGGGGCACATGGCGATCGTGTCGGCGAAGAACTCGGGCAGGGGCTTCTGCCGCGACTTCAGGTAGTACGGCCAGCAGACCGCGCCGATGCTCGTCGTGCCGTCGGCGAGCGGGATGAACCAGAACCAGCCGTGCTCGAACCAGAAGATCGTGATGTTGCCCTCGAGCTTGCCGGGCAACCGCTCGGCACCGGTGTAGTGGCCGTAGAGGGCGGAGCTGTTGTGGCGCCGGTTCTTCTCCTTGCAGCGCAGCTGGTTGGCCAGCAGCGTGTCGCGACCCGAAGCGTCGACGACGAACTTCGCGTGCCACTGGTCGCGGCCGTCGTTCTCGTCCTCGACGGTCGCGATCGCGCCGTCGCTATCGAACTCGACCTCGCGCACGCGCCGGCCCTCGAAGGTGCGCGCGCCCTTTCGCGCGGCGTCGCGAAAGAGCAGCTCGTCGAGCTCGGAGCGGCGGACCTGCCACGCGTACGGCATCGACTTGTCCCACGCCTCGCTGAACTCGATGAACTGGCAATGGTCGTGGTCGGGCGAGACGAACTCGACGCCGTACTTCTGCATGCCGATCGCCTCGACCTGCTCGCGGACGCCGAGCTTGTCGAACAGCGCTGCGTTGGCGGGCAGCAGCGACTCGCCGATGTGAAAGCGCGGGTGGTGCGCCTTCTCGATCACGACGACGTCGCGGCCGGCTTCGGCGAGCAGCGCGGCGATGGTCGAGCCCGCGGGCCCGCCGCCGACGACGAGGACGTCGCAGTGGAGCGCCGCGACGGCTGCGGCCGGCTCGGCGCGGGAAGACAGGGGCTGCACGGGGCCGGGTCTCCAGTCAGCGTTTGGGGGCCGCGCCCCGAGTCCCTGCGAGGCGGCGTTTGCCGCCGATGAGGGCGGCATTTTAGTCAACCTTCACCTGGTTGGCCCCGGGGCCGCCAAGGGAAAAACGCCCTCACCTCCCCGGGCCTCGCCTTGAAGTCAGAGCTGCGACTCGATCGGCAGCAACCAGAAGAACCAGACCTGCAGCCTGCGCCAAGCCGACACCTGCGGCTCGTCCGGGCGCTGCCGGATACCCTGCTCGCCAGTCTCCAGCCAAACGATGCGCGGCGTTCCCGAGTCGTCGACGATGCGCTCGACTCGCCAGGCGATCCGTTGCAGTCGCGGCTCGAGCCTGCCGAGCAGCGCCTCGGTCATCGCCTTGCTTTCGCAGACGATCCCGATCTCGGTGTTCAGCTGGATCGCCCTCGGATCGAGGTTGAGTGAGCCGATGAATATCTGCCGCCGGTCGAAGAAGAAGGTCTTGGCATGGAGCGCGGCCTCGGCGGTGTCGAGATGCTCCTCGCTGTCGTCGTCCTGTTCAACGGCGAAGGCATCGGGTCGCAGCTCGTAGATCCTGACACCGCCTTCGACCAGTGCTCCGCGGTAGCGCTTGTAGGCACTGTGGACCATGGGAACGTTGGTCGATGCGAGCGAGTTGGTCAGCACCGTGACGCTCAGGCCGCGCCGGACGAGCCGTGCCAGCCAGTCCGCTCCCGCGTCGCCAGGGATGAAGTAGGGCGACACGATCAGCAACTCGCGATCCAGCGACAGGTCGAGCGCTGCGAATTGCGGCAACAGATGTCCTTCGGTGTCGTCCCGACTCCGGGTGACCTTGGACGGGTCGTCGAACAGAAGGTGCGCGCCACCACAGAACACATCGGCGTTGTCGGCGGCCAGGATCTCGGTCCGCGGAGACCAGGCGACCTCTGCATAACGACTGCCGCGCTGCGACTCGACGACGCGCGCGAGCTTCGTGCGCAGAGCGTCGAGGTCGCCGGTCTCGTGGCGCCTTCCGGTC
>DASXIP010000585.1:0-1758 GCA_036497875.1 Caldimonas sp. | reverse complement strand
TCTCTGGGTCAAGTGCCCGGCGTGCGAGACCGTCCTCTACAAGACCGACCTCGAGAAGAACATCAACGTCTGCCCGAAGTGCGGGCATCACCACCGGATCGGCGCGCGTGCCCGGCTCGACAGCTTCCTCGATCCCGAGGGCCGCTACGAAATCGGCCAGGAGGTGCTGCCGGTCGATGCGCTGAAGTTCAAGGACAGCAAGAAGTATCCCGAGCGCTTGAAGGACGCGCTCGAGAACACCGGCGAGACCGACGCGCTCGTCGTCACCGGCGGCGCGCTGATGAGCATGCCGATCGTCGCTGCCTGCTTCGAGTTCGATTTCATGGGCGGCTCGATGGGCTCGGTCGTCGGCGAGCGCTTCGTGCGCGGGGTGCACGCTGCGGTCGAGCAGAAGACGCCGTTCGTGAGCTTCACCGCGACCGGTGGCGCGCGCATGCAGGAAGGGCTGCTCAGCCTGATGCAGATGGCCAAGACAAACGCCGCGCTGACCCATCTCGCGCAAGCGCGCCTGCCGTACATCAGCGTCCTCGCCGATCCGACAATGGGCGGGGTGTCGGCGAGCTTCGCCTTCCTCGGCGACGTCGTCATCGCCGAGCCGAAGGCACTGATCGGATTCGCTGGGCCGCGCGTGATCGAGAACACCGTGCGCGAAAAGCTGCCGGAAGGCTTCCAGCGCGCCGAGTTCCTGCTCCAGACCGGCGCGATCGACATGATCGTCGACCGGCGCGAGCTGCGGCCGACGATCGCCCGCCAGATCGCGATGCTGCAGCGCCTGCCGTCCGACGCCGTCGCCTGATCGGCGCGCGGCCCAGATGAGCCGGACGCTCGCCGAGTGGCTCGCCCACTGCGAGCAACTGCACCCGAGGTCCGTCGAGCTGACGCTCGAGCGCGTTGTTGCCGTCAAGGCGCGGCTCGGCATCGCATTCGCGGCGCCGACGATCGTCGTCGGCGGCACCAACGGTAAGGGATCGACCTGCGCGATGCTCGAGTCGATCGCGCTCGCCGCCGGTTACCGCGTCGGGCTGCACTCGAAGCCGCATCTGGTCCACTTCGAGGAACGCTGCAGGATCGGCGGCAAGAGCGTCGATGGCGCGCTGCTGCTGCCGCACTTCGAGGCGGTCGAGCGCGCGCGGGGCGACATCAGCCTCACCTATTTCGAATTCACGCTGCTCGCGATCGTGTCGCTGTTCGCCGCGACGGCGCTCGACCTCGTGATCCTCGAAGTCGGCCTCGGCGGCCGCCTCGATGCGGTCAACGCGTTCGATGCCGACTGCGCGATCGTGACCAGCATCGATGTCGACCACAGCGAATACCTCGGCACCGACCGCGAGTCGATCGGGCGCGAGAAGGCAGGCATCCTGCGGCCGGGCAAGCCTGCGATCGTCAGTGACCCGATGCCGCCGCAGAGCGTGCTCAGCGAGGCGGCGCGCGTCGGCGCCGACCTGTGGCTCGCCGGCCGCGACTTCCGCCACTCGGGCGATCGCCAGCAATGGAACTGGTCGGGGCGGAGCCTGCGCTTCAGCGGCCTGGGCTATCCGGCGCTGCGCGGCGCCAACCAGCTGCTCAACGCCGCGGGCGCGCTCGCCGCGCTCGAGGCGCTGCGCGAACGGCTGCCCGTCAGCGCGCAGGCGATCCGCACCGGCCTCGCGACGGTCGACCTGCCGGGCCGGTTCCAGGTCGTCCCAGGCGCACCGACGATCGTCCTCGACGTCGGCCACAACCCGCATGCGATCGCTGCGCTCGCGTCCAACCTCGACC
>DASXIP010000584.1:0-6168 GCA_036497875.1 Caldimonas sp. | reverse complement strand
GCTCGAGGCGATTGCGCTGGCGATGGACCTGCGCTTTGCCGCCGGCCGGACCTTCCTTGCCGGTGCCGACGTCAGCGACCTGCTCCGCCTCGAGGCGGTCGGCGCGATGGCGTCGCGCCTCTCGGCGTGGCCGAAGGTGCGTGCGGCGGTGCTTGGCGTGCAGACGGCGTTTCGGCGGCTGCCCGGCCTGGTCGCCGATGGCCGCGACATGGGCACGGTCGTCTTTCCTCACGCCGAGCTCAAGGTGTTCCTCACCGCGAGCGCCGCCGAGCGTGCCGAGCGCCGGCACAAGCAATTGATTTCAAAGGGGGTTTCCGCTAATATCGACAGTCTTCGTGCCGATCTCGAGGCGCGCGACGCTCGCGACATCCAACGCAGTGTCTCGCCGCTCAGGCCGGCCGAAGGGGCGTTCCTTCTGGACAACTCGGCGCTGACGATCGAAGCTTCGGTCGCTCGAGTGCTCGAAGCCTGGGAAGAGCGCCGGCCTTTCGACCGACCGCAGGTCTGAAGGCCGACCGGCCCGCCGCTTTCCCGCCTCGTGCCTCCTGGCACACCGAAGCGTCGGATCATTCACTCAACCGCGGCACTTGCCGCACGGAATTTCAAGTTCATGTCTCAAGCCCAAGTCGCCACGCCGCGTTCGTCCGAATCCCACGCCCCCGATTCGTTCGCCGCGATGTTCGAGGACTCGCTGAAGCGCGCCGAAATGCGCAGCGGCGAGGTGATCACCGCGGAAGTCGTCCGCGTCGAGCACAGCTTCGTCGTCGTCAACGCCGGCCTCAAGTCCGAGGCCTACGTCCCGATCGATGAGTTCAAGAACGATCAGGGCGAGCTCGAAGTCCAGCCCGGCGACTTCGTCTCGGTCGCGATCGACGCCGTAGAGAACGGCTACGGCGACACCATCCTCTCGCGCGACAAGGCCAAGCGCCTGGCGTCTTGGCTCTCGCTCGAGAACTCGCTCGAGTCGGGCGAGTTCGTCACCGGCACCGTCAACGGCAAGGTCAAGGGCGGCCTCACCGTCCTCGTCAACGGCATCCGCGCCTTCCTCCCGGGCTCCCTGCTGGACACGCGTCCGGTCAAGGACATGAGCCCGTTCGAAGGCAAGACGATGGAGTTCAAGGTCATCAAGCTCGACCGCAAGCGCAACAACGTGGTGTTGTCGCGCCGCGCCGTCGTCGAAGCGTCGATGGGCGAAGAGCGCGCCAAGCTGATGGAGACGCTGCGCGAAGGCGCGATCGTCCACGGCGTGGTCAAGAACATCACCGAGTACGGCGCCTTCGTCGACCTCGGCGGCATCGACGGCCTGCTCCACATCACCGACATGGCATGGCGGCGCGTCCGCCACCCGAGCGAGGTGGTCCAGGTCGGCCAAGAGCTCGACGCCAAGGTGCTCAAGTTCGACGCCGAGAAGAACCGCGTCTCGCTCGGCATCAAGCAACTCGGCGACGACCCGTGGCACGGCGTCTCGCGCCGCTATCCGCAAGGAACGCGCCTGTTCGGCAAGGTCACCAACATCGCCGACTACGGCGCCTTCGTCGAGATCGAGCCGGGCATCGAGGGCCTCGTCCACGTCTCCGAGATGGACTGGACCAACAAGAACGTCGCGCCGTCGAAGATGGTTTCGCTCGGCGAGGAAGTCGAGGTCATGGTGCTCGAGATCGACTAGGACAAGCGTCGCATCTCGCTCGGCATGAAGCAGTGCAAGCCGAACCCGTGGGAGGAGTTCTCCTCGACGGTGCAGCGCGGCGACCGCGTCAAGGGCCCGGTCAAGTCGATCACCGACTTCGGCGTCTTCGTCGGCCTCGCGGCCGGCATCGACGGCCTGGTGCATCTCTCGGACCTGTCGTGGAACGAGCCCGGCGAAGCCGCCGTGCGCAACTACAAGAAGGGCCAGGAGGTCGAGGCGGTGGTCCTCGCCGTCGACGTCGACCGCGAGCGCATCTCGCTCGGCATCAAGCAGCTCGACAGCGATCCGTTCACGAGCTTCAGCGCAGTCAACGACCGCGGCGCGACCGTGACCGGCAAGGTCATCTCGGTCGACCCGCGCGGCGCCGAGGTGCAGCTGAGCAGCGACGTCACCGGCTACCTGCGGGCATCCGAGATCAGCCGCGACCGAGTCGAGGACGCGCGCAACGTCCTCAAGGAAGGCGACGAGGTGAGCGCGATCATCATCAACGTCGACCGCAAGGCACGCTCGATCCAGCTCTCGATCAAGGCGAAGGACAACGCCGACAACCAGGAAGCGATGCAGCGCCTGGCGCAGACGAACGAGCGCGAGAACGCCGGCACGACCAGCCTCGGCGCCCTGCTCCGGGCCAAGCTCGACAACAAGAGCGAGTAAGCCAGTGACGCGCGCGGGCCGAGCGCCGGGCCGCTCCCAAGCCGGCCCGCATCCCCTCGGGGGATCGCTCGGCCTCCTCGCCGGTCGAGGGGCACCGTGACCCGCTCGGATCTCGTGATCCGGCTGGCTGAACGATTCGGCCAGCTGACCCATCGCGACACCGAGTTCGCGGTCAAGACGATCCTCGACGCGATGGCGGCGGCGCTCGCGAAGGGGCACTGGATCGAAATCCGCGGCTTCGGTAGCTTCTCGATCAACCGGCGGCCGCCGCGGGTCGGCCGCAATCCCCGCTCGGGAGAGCAGGTCGTGATCTCGGAGAAGCTCGTGCCGCACTTCAAGCCCGGCAAGGCGCTGCGCGAAGCGGTCGATGTCCGCGTCGGTGCGCTGCGCACTGCGGCCGCCGAGGTGGATCCCAGGGCCGTGGCCGACGCCAAAGGTGCCGGCGCGAGCGAGAGCTGACACTCTGGCGGCGACGATGAGGCTGATCGTCTGGTTCGTCCGCATCGCCGTCTTCTTCACGCTGTTCGCCTTCGCGCTCAACAACCAGCACGAAGGGCAGGTGCGCTGGTTCTTCGGCGCCGAGTGGCGCGCGCCGATGGTCTTCATCGTCCTCGCCGCGTTTGGCCTCGGCTGCGCGTTCGGCGTCTTCGCGATGGTGCCTAGCTGGTGGCGCCACCGCCGCGTCGCGCGCACGCACTCGCGCCGTGCGGAAGATCGCCTTCGGCCGGCGACGTCGCCCGCGTCGGCAGCCGCGGATGTCACCGCCCAACACCCGCCACGCGATGGACTTTGATCCGCAGCTGCTGATCTGGCTCGTCGTCGCCTTCGGTGGCGCCTTCGCGCTCGGCTGGCTCGCATCGCGGCTCGATACGCGCCAGTCCCGGCGCGAGCGCCAGGAGTCGCCGAAGGCCTACTACAAGGGATTGAACCTGCTCCTCAACGAGCAGCACGACAAGGCGATCGATGCCTTCATCGAGGCCGTCCAGCAGGACCCCGACACCTCAGAGCTTCATTTCGCGCTCGGCGACCTGTTCCGCAGGCGCGGCGAGTACGAGCGCGCGGTGCGCGTCCACCAGCACCTGCTCGGCCGCGCCGACCTGAGCAAGCAGGAACGCGACCAGGCGCAGCACGGTCTCGCGCAGGACTACATGAAGGCCGGCCTCTTCGATCGCGCCGAGGGCGCCTACCGCGCGCTCGCCGGCACGTCGTTCGACACCGAGGCGAGGCTCGCGCTGCTCGACCTGCACGAGCGATCGCGCGACTGGCTCGCCGCCACCGAAGTCGCCGAGCAACTCGAGAAGAGCGGCAGCGGCTCGTTCGCGTCCCGGATCGCCCACTATCAGTGCGAGCTCGCGCTCGAAGCCGACGCAGCGGGTCAGCGCGAGGCCGCCGAGGCAGCACTGGCGCGCGCCCGCGACGCAGCGCCCGGCGACGCTCGGCCGCTCGTCCTTTCGGGCGAGGACGCCGCAGCGCGCGGCGAGCATGCCGCAGCGCTGCGCTGGTGGAATCTCCTGATGTCGGTGCGACCTGCTGCGTTCAACCTCGTCGCCGAGCGCTATGCGACGAGCGCGCGCAGTGCCGGTGAAGCCTCGGCCGCCCTCGTCCGCCTGCAGGCGCTCCACGACAAGGCGCCGACACTCGATCTGCTCGAAGCGATCGCCGCGCTGCAGCCTGACGACCGCGGCCGCCGCGAGCGCCTGGTCGGCCACTTGCGCGAGCACCCGACCCTCGCCGCCGCGCAAGCGCTGCTCGCGCTGCCGGTGCAGGACGCTGCCGCGGCTGCCGCCGACCAGCACCGCGGGCTCGCCACTGACGAGACTGTGGCGTTGCGCGACGCCGTCCGGCGCGCGGCACGGCCGCTGCACCGTTACCGATGTGCCGCCTGCGGCTTCGAGGCAGAGCACTATTTCTGGCAGTGTCCGGGCTGCCTCGGCTGGGACACGTATCCTCCGCAACGGCTGGAAGACCAATGACCCGCATCGCACCGCCGCCAGTGCCGTCGCGCGAGCGCATCGCCGCGGCGCACGTGCTCGTCGTCGGCGACGCGATGCTCGACCGCTACTGGTTCGGCGCGGTCGACCGCATCTCTCCCGAAGCGCCGGTTCCCGTCGTCCGCGTCAATCCCGCCAAGCAGCAGGAGCGTCTCGGTGGCGCCGCCAACGTCGCCTGGAACGTCAAGTCGCTCGGCGCCCGTGCCAGCCTGCTCACCGCGATCGGCGACGACGAGCACGGCCATCGCCTCGAAAAGCTGATCGAGACGAGCGGAATCGAATCGCTGTTCAAGCGCGACGCGCGGCTGACGACGACGGTCAAGCTGCGCGTCATCGGCCGCTCGCAGCAGCTGCTCCGGGTCGACTTCGAGGAGGAGCCCGACCACGAGGTCCTTGAGGACATGCGCGCACCGTACGACAACGCCATCGCGAACGCCGATGCCGTGCTGTTCTCCGACTACGGCAAGGGCGGCCTGACACACATCCCGGCCATGATCCGTGCCGCGCGCAGCGCCGGCCGCGCCGTCCTCGTCGATCCCAAGGGCAGCGACTACGGTCGCTACCGTGGCGCCAGCGTGATCACCCCCAACCGCAACGAGCTCGCGCAGGTGATCGGCGCCTGGACGAGCGAAGCGCAGTTGCGCGAGCGCGCGCAGGCACTGCGCGCGTCGCTCGAGCTGGACGCCTTGCTGCTGACGCGCTCGGAGGACGGCATGTCGCTGTTCGACGCCGCCGGCCAGGTCGACATCCCGGCCGAGGCGCGCGAGGTGTTCGACGTCACCGGCGCCGGCGACACCGTGATCGCGACGCTCGCCGCGATGCTCGCCGCAGGGCTCGCGCTGCGTGACGCGATGCCGCTCGCCAACCGCGCCGGCGCCATCGTCGTCGGCAAGTTCGGCACCGCGAGCGTCAGCTACGACGAGCTCGTCGCCGCCGGAGGCAGATCGTGAGGGCTGTCGTCACCGGTGCGGCCGGAATGATCGGCGCCAACCTGCTGCGCGGCCTGAACGCGATCGGCATCGACGACATCGTCGCCGTCGACGACCTCAGCGACGGCGCGAAATACGCCAATCTCGCCGGCGCGTCGATCAGCGACTACTTCGACCGGCGCGATTTCTACCAGCGCTTCGAGCGCGGCGAGCTCGGCCATTTCGACGTCGTTTTCCACGAGGGTGCGTGCTCCGACACGATGGAGCACGACGGCCGGCTCATGCTCGACCTCAACTACCGGTCGTCGAAGTCGCTCCTCGATGCCTGCCAAGCGCAGGGCACGCGACTGCTCTATGCATCATCGGCGGCGGTGTACGGCGGCGCGTCGACGTTTCGCGAGGAACCTCGCTTCGAGCGGCCGCTGAACGTCTACGGCTATTCGAAGCTGCTGTTCGACAACGTCGTGCGGCGGATGTTGCCGCGGCCGACGGCGCAGGTCGCGGGCTTTCGCTACTTCAACGTCTACGGCCCGCACGAGCAGCACAAGGGGCGGATGGCGTCGGTCGCGTTCCACCACTTCGGTCAGTTCCAGAGCACCGGGCGGGTCCGCCTGTTCGGCCCCTACGGTGGCTACGGGCCTGGCGAGCAGGCCCGAGACTTCGTCTTCGTCGACGATGTCGTCGCCGTCAACCTCTGGTTCCTGGAGCACCAGCAGGCGAGCGGGATCTACAACCTCGGCAGCGGCCGGGCGCAGCCGTTCAACGACGTCACCGCCGCGGCCGTCAACGCGATGCGCGGCCGTCGCGGCGAAGCGCCGCTGTCGCTGGCCGAGATCGTCGGCGCCGGAATGATCGAGTACGTCGAATTCCCGCCGGCTCTGGTCGGCAAGTACCAGTGCTTCACCGA
>DASXIP010000583.1:0-5381 GCA_036497875.1 Caldimonas sp. | reverse complement strand
TCGGGTTGGCCGTTGCCGTAGCGGTCGGCGAGGAGCTGGAACAGGGGCTTCGTTTCGATCTTCGCCACCGCATCCCAGACCGCCATGTCGATCGTGCCGATCGCCACCGACCGCTCGCCGTGGCCGCCGGGCTTTTCGTTGGTGAACATCGTCTGCCAGATCTTGTGCGGGTCGAGGTTGTTGCCGCTCGCGTCGATCAGCGACTCGGGCGCCGCTTCCGTCAGGCGCGGAATAAAGCGCTCGCGCATCAGCGTGCCCTGGCCGTAGCGGCCGTTCGAGTTGAAGCCATAGCCGATCACCGGCTTGCCGTCGCGGAGTACGTCGGTGATGACGGCCACGAGGCTCAGCGTCATCTTGCTAAAGTCGATGTAGGCGTTGCGGATCGGGCTGCTGATCGGGATGGTCTTTTCTCGAATCTCGACGATCTTCACGGCGGTCTCCTATGGCAGCCGCTGGCGCGGTGTCGACATGATGGTCGCTGGCGCGACCGCTTGCCAACCTGCGCTCACCGGTCGCTGCGTGCCACCTGGTCGATCAGTCCTTCGACCCAGCGCGTCGTTCGCAGCGCGCGTGCCTCGGCCGGGAGCGAATCGAGCGCTGCGCGAGCCTCGCCGAGCACCATCCTCGCCTGCGCCGGGTCGACCCACGCCGACGCGACCAGCGCCAGCGCCAGCTCCACCTTGTGCGACTGGTCGTCGGTGCCGAGCGCGTGCAGTCCGCGCTCGAAGGCGAGGGCCTTGACCGCCAGCGGCCGCGCTTCGCCGATGCGGCCGAGGCGGGCCAGCGCCAGCGCCGACATCGCCTCGTCGTTCGCCTGCTCGCGCTGCGTTTCCATCGTCATCGCCGGCAGGTCGTGGTGCGCCGACGCCAGCCATTGCACGTGTTGCGCAGCCGCAGCGAGGTCGCTGCCTTCGATCTCGACCCGCAGCATGGCGGCGTGCAGGCGGCGCAGCATCGTGGCCCAGATCTGGCGTCGGCCCGGATCGGCGCCCGGATCTGCCTCCAGCAGCGCCTCGCGCGCGCCCTTGCTGGCGCGGCGCGCGGCCGCGACGTCGCCGCGGGCGACGGCGTACTCCACCTGGACGACAGCAAAAATCCGCGGCCAGAAGCGACGCTCGTACGTGCCTGCGGGGAACGTCTGGAGCCAGGCTTCGAGGATCCGGTTCGCGTCCGCCAACTGTCGCTCGGCCAGTGCGAGCTCGCCTCGTTCGGCGTCGGTGGTCGCGGCAAGAAAAGTCTGGAAGCCGAGGTTGCCTCGCGCCAGCGGCGACCTCGCGGCGACTGCGGCTTCGAGCTCGGAGTTCTGCAGGAACTTCTCGGCCGCCTCGCGTGGCCGCCCAAGATCCAACAGCGCGCTGCCGCCGTTGATGCGGGCAACGCCGAGGTTGGCAGCCGTGATGACGTTCGAGGGATCGACGCGCGCGAGCGTCAGCCAGTCGGCGGCGGCGGCGTCCGACGACTCGAGCCGGCGCGCCTGCTGCAGCAGCCCGCCATACGCGATGGTGTTGTTCGACGCCACCAGCGCGCGCCCGCGCAACGCGATCATGTGCGTCGGCTGGCGGTCGAGCACCGTGGTCGCGACCTTGCGCGCCTCCTCGCCGACGCGCAGGGCGTCGTTGGGGCGGCCAGCCGCCGAGAGCGCATCCATCAGCCACGCCGACGTGATCACGAAATTGGCGGCGGCGTCGTTGTCGCCGCGCAGGCCGTCGACGCTGCGGTAGGCCTCGAGCGCGGCAGGCAGGGTGACGAGCGCCTCGGCGTTGCGATCGACGCGCTGCTGCAGGAAGCCGAGCTGGGTCAGCGCTGCCGCCTGAGCTCGCCGCACCGCGGCGCTCGCGACAGGCGCTGCCGCGGTGTCCTTCATCACGTCGACCGCGCGCTGCGCCGGCACCAGCGCCTCCGGCTGCCGGCCGTCGGCGAGGAGGCGCGCCTGGCCCGAGAGCGCCATCGCGAGGCCGATCGCGGTCGCCTCGCTCATGTCGCCCTGCGCGCGCAATGCTTCGAGCGTCGCGATCGACGGCTCCAGCACCTTGCGCGCTTCCTCGGCGCGGCCCTGGTTGCGCAGCACCGTGCCGTACCGCGCCTGCGCCAGCGCCTGGTTGCGCCGCGTGTCGTCGCTGCGCAGCGCGCCGGGCAGGCCGTCGTAGTAGGCGAGCGAGCGCCGCGCCAGCTCGCCGACGATCTCGAGCCGGCCGACGGGCTCGAGCTCGCGGTAGAAGTCGTCGAGCAGGTAGACGATCAGGCGTTCCGATTCGCTGCGCGCCGCTTCGGCGACGGCGTGCGTCTTCTGCGCCTGGTGCATGCCGTAGATGCCGAATGCCGCCGCACCGGCGGCACCGATCGCGAGCAGGATGCAGGCGCCGGCGATCTGGCGCGCACGCACCAACGCGCGCCGCGTCGTCGCTTCGCGTTCGCGCTGCGCCGCGAGCGCCGCTTCCGCGAGCTCGCGTGCCTCGCGCTCCTGCCGCGCCTGGCGCGCCCCGGCGACGACGCCGCACAGCACATCGTGGGTGAGCTCGACCCGCCGCACGTCGAGTCGTTCTTCGACGCGCAAAAGGCGCCGGTCGACCAGCGTCGCGAGCGCTCCGGGCGCGGCGCCGGCGTCGGCGAACGCCTTCAGCACGCGCTCCTGGGCGATATTCTCGCGAAAGCCCGATTCGGTGAGGAGTTGGTCTTCGATGAAGCGATGCACGCCGACCGGTTGGTCGGCGAGGGCGCGCTCGTAGAATTCGGCCAGGATGGTCGCGTGCGAGCCGGCGAGCAGGTCGGCCGAGATCTCGGCCTTGCCCTGGGCGATGCGCGCCGCGTTCAGCTCGCGGCAGATCAGGCTGAGGAGGGAAGGCTCGACCTCGGCATTGCGCAGCTCGGCGCCGCCGGCGACGAAGCGCACGATCGCTTCGGCGACCTCCTGCGACACGAGCGCGCCGCCGGGCTTGACGACCGCGTCGAGCGCTTGCTCGCCGGTCATGCGCGCGAGCCGCATCCGGTTCTGGGTGATGCTCGGCATCGCCGCCTTGAGCGATTCGAGGTGGGCGAGATAGTCCTCGCGCAGCGCGATCAGGATGCGGTAGTCGCTGCGCGCGAAGTCGAACCGCTCGACGATCGTGTCGTCGCCGTCGAGCCGTGCCTCGAGTGCGGCCGGCGGCCGGTTCTCGGCGAGATCGGCGAGCTCGTGGACGAACTCGGCAGCGCGGGCGCGGCCGAAGTCGTTGCCCTGAGCGAGGGTGAAGATCTCCTCGAACTGGTCAAAGATCAGGAGCGGCGTGAGGGTGCGGCCGTCGGCATCGCGCAGCACGTCGTCGCGGTGGTGGAGGAACTCCCACAGCGATTCGTTCTCGACCGCAGCGCCGGTCTGCGTCCATGTGCCGGAGGCGAGCGTCTCGCGAAACACCGCCTGCTTGATCTGCGCCGCGGGCGACGGCGAGTCGCGGCCGTAGTCGAGCCGTACGTAGACCGGGCAATAGCCTGCGGGCCTCAGGCGCGGCACGAGGCCGGCGCGCAGGATCGAGGTCTTGCCGAGGCCGCTCTGGCCGAACAGCACCGTGAGGAGCTTTCGCTGCACGCGGCGCGCGAGCTCGGCGATCTCGTCTTCGCGGCCGTAGAAGTAGGCGCGCGTCGACTCGCTGAACGAGTTGAGCCCGAGCCACGGCTGCGCGGGATCGACGGCGGGCTCGGTCATGGGCGCGGATCATCACACAGCACTGGCACGTCGCGAAGCCGTCGGTCGGCATCCGGTTTGACCGCTCCGGGGTCTTCGCCGACACTCGGTCGCGATGCATCGACGTCCCGTTTCGCCGTGAGTGCCGTGCTGCAGCCGGCGGCGCTGGCCACCTTCGACGACGACGCCTGGGACGACCTGCTCGACTACATCGAGGACCGGCGCGTCATCCCGATCGTCGGCCCCGAATTGCTCCGCGTCGAGACCGACGGCGGTCCGCGCCTGCTCTACGACTGGCTGGCCGAAAAGCTCGCCGCGCGCCTCGGCGTCGACACCGCGCAGCTACCGGCGCCGTACACGCTGAACGACGTCGTCTGCTGGTTCCTTGCCTCGCGCGGTCGCCGCGAGGAAGCGTACACGCGGCTGCGCGGCGTGCTGCGCGACAATGCTTTCGCGCCGCCGCGGGCGTTCACGCAGCTCGCCCAGATCACCGATTTCGATCTCTTCGTGAGCACGACGTTCGACCCGCTGCTCGAGCAGGCGATCAATGCCGAACGCTTCGGCGGCGCGGCGCAGACCGAGGTCGTCGCGTATGCGCCCAACCGCGTCAACGACCTGCCGGCCGAACGCGAGCGCTTGTCGCGGCCAGTGGTCTACCACCTGCTCGGCCGCGTCTCGGCGTCGCCGACCTACGTGCTCTCCGACGAAGACCTGCTCGAGTTCATCTGCGGCCTGCAGAGCGAGCACCTTGCGCCGGAGAAGCTTTTCCACGAACTCGAGCACAGCCACCTGCTCCTGATCGGCGGCAACTTCACGAACTGGCTGGCGCGGTTGTTCCTGCGCATGGCCAAGCGGCGGCGCCTGTCGGACCCGCGCGACGTCGGCGAGGTGCTTGCCGACGGCCACAGCGCCGGCGATCGCCGGCTGATGTCGTTCCTGCAGCAAGTGAGCGTGCGCACCCGCGTGTACGCCGGCGCCGAGGAGTTCGTTGCCGAGCTGCACGCGCGCTGGACTGCACGCGCCGCAGCGCGGCCGCGCTCGCCCGGCGTCGCCGTGATCCCCGAGCGGCGCCTGGCGACGGTGCTTTTCGCCGACATCGTAGGCTCGACCGAGCGCGCGGCGCTGCTCGGCGACCGCGCCTGGCGCGAGCTGCTGCAGCGCTTCGTCGCGATGGCGAGCACGACGATCGCTGCCCACCGCGGCCACCTCGTCGACACCGCCGGCGACGGCGTCTTCGCCACCTTCGACGGCCCGGCGCGTGCGGTGCAGTGTGGCCTCGCGCTCGGCCGCGAAGCAGAAGCGCTCGGCTTCGCCATCCGCGCCGGCGTGCACACCGGCGAGATCGAGGCGAGCGGCGACAAGGTCGCGGGTATCGCCGTCCACATCGGTGCGCGCGTCATGAGCCTGGCTGGCGCCGGCGAGGTGCTGGTGTCGGCGACGGTCAAGGACCTGACGGCGGGCGCTGGGCTCGACTTCGAGCCGCGCGGCGCGCACGTGCTGAAGGGCGTCCCCGGCGAGTGGGCGCTGTACCGAGTCGCCGCGCCATGACCGACGCGAAGCGCCTCGAAGCGTCGCTGCAGAACCTGCGCGCGGAGATCGACGCGCTCGCGATCGGCGACGCCGAGGCGAGGCAGCGCCTGCAGACGCTGCTCGGGCAGCTCGAGCAGGCGGTCGACCGTCGCGGCTCGCGCGGCGGCGATGCGACCTTCGGCGAGCAGCTGCG
>DASXIP010000582.1:0-3967 GCA_036497875.1 Caldimonas sp. | reverse complement strand
CCCGTTCGCAGCGTCGCGTCGAGAACGGCGATCGAGTCGGCACCACCGGTGGCGTAGCCGTTGGCGCGCAGGAAGCCGGCGAATCCTGCGAGGCGGGCCTGCAGGACGGCACCCACACCCGGATCGACGCGAGCGACGACGTTCAGCATGCCGCTGCCATCCGGCCGACGACCTCGCGCGTGAACCCGGTCCGGTCCTCGCGGGTCTTGATGAGGGCGCTCAGCGTCTCGAGGATGCGTTCGACACCGCCCTCGTCGAGCGACGACAAGCCCATTCGCAGCAGGGCCGCCGTCCAGTCGAGCGTCTCGGCGATGCCGGGCTTCTTGCGCAGCTCCATGCGGCGCACGGCCTGCACGAACTCGACCACCTGGCGGGCCAGCTCGCCGGACGCTTGCGGCGCCTTGATCTCGACGATGGCGAGCTCCTTGGCGAACGCCGGGTAGTCGATGTATTGGTAGAGGCAACGTCGCCGCAGCGCGTCGGACAGCTCGCGCGTGCCGTTCGAGGTGATCACGACCAGCGGCCGTGTCACGGCGCGAACCGTGCCGAGCTCGGGGATCGACATCTGGAAGTCCGACAGCAGCTCGAGCAGATAGGCCTCGAAGGCTTCGTCGGCGCGGTCGACCTCGTCGATCAGCAGGACCGGCGCCTCGATGCAGGTGATGGCCTCGAGCAGCGGGCGCTTGAGCAGGTAGCGCTCCGAGAAGATGTCCTGCTCCTTGAGTTCGGCCGGGCGATCGTCCTGCTCGAGCAGCTTGATCGCCAGCAGCTGGCGCTGGTAGTTCCACTCGTACATCGCGGCGTGGACATCGAGCCCTTCGTAGCATTGGAGGCGGATCAGCCGCGTCTCACGAACGGTGGCGAGCGCCTTCGCGACTTCGGTCTTGCCGACGCCGGCATCGCCCTCGAGCAGCAGGGGGCGGCCCAGTTCGAGCATGAGCAGCAACGCGGCCGCGAGCGCCGGCTCGGCGACGTAGCCGGCGCCCTGCAAGCGGTGCTGCAGGGCGCCGACCTCGTTCATGCGGACGCCGGGAAGAGTCACGCCGTTTTCTTGCCCAACAGGCCGCGCAGCCAGGCCTTGAGGACGTTCCACACGAGCGCAAGCCCGTTCAACTCGTTGGCCGGAGGCGCCGCCGCAGCGGTTGGCGCCTCGCTGACGGCAGGCGCGGTGGCGGCGCCCGCCGTCGCCACAACCGACGCACGCTGCGCCTGCAGCGCGCTCGCCTGGGCCGCGAAGTTGTCGGCGAACTGCTTCAGGATCTGGTCTGCGACCGTGCTCATCATTCGGCCGCCGAACGCGGCCGCCTTGCCGCTCATCGAGACGACGCTCGAGCCGACGAGCGTCGACAGCGTGCCCGCGGCCTCGACACGCGCGGTCATCTCCATCGAGGCGCCCGAGCTTCCCGTGCTGTCGGTGCCCTTGGCGAGCAACTGCAGCGCCCGCGTCGCCGGGTCGACGCCCTTCGTCTCGACCTCGCCGCGAAACGACAACGTCGCCGGGCCGACCTTGACGGTCACCGTCCCCTTGTAGCGGCCGTCGCCGAGCCGCTCGGTGATCTTGGCGCCGGGCATGCAGGCAGCGACTCCTTCGACGTTCTGCAGCAACTCCCATGTCACGTCGGCCGATGCCGGCATCGGATAGCTCTTCTCGATCTCGACCTTCATGCCGTGTGCCCGAAGGACGCGCCCGGTCCTCCCTTATCGCTTGTCGATGCCAAGCGCTTTGCACTGCTGCCAGACGCGGTAGGCCGAATGCGGCATGTCCATGTGCGTCACGCCAAGGTGCGCGAAGGCGTCGACGACGGCGTTGCTGAAGCACGGAATGCCGCCGACGTGCGGCGATTCGGCAACGCCCTTGGCGCCGATCGGATGGTGCGGCGACGGCGTGACCGTGTGGTCGGTCTCCCAGTGCGGTGTCTCGACGGCGGTCGGCAGGAAGTAGTCCATCAGGCTATTGCCCAGGTGGTTGCCGTTCTCGTCGAACGGGATCGCCTGGCCGAAGGCGACCGCAAACGCTTCGGTGAGGCCGCCGTGGATCTGGCCCTCGATGATCATCGGGTTGATGCGCGTGCCGCAATCGTCGAGGGCGTAGAAGCGGCGCACCTTGGTCTCGCCGGTGAAGCGGTCGATATCGACGACGGCGACGTAGGCACCGAATGGGAAGGTCAGGTTCGGCGGGTCGTAGTACTCGGTGCCGTCGAGGCCTTGCTCCATGCCGGCGGGGATGTTGCTGGTGTGCGCGGCGAGTGCGATCTCCTTCATCGTCTTGGCCTGCGCCGGGTTGCCCTTGACCTTGAAGCGGTCGATCTCCCATTCGAGATCACCCTCGCCGACCTCGAGCAGATGGGCCGCGATCTTCTGCGCCTTCGCGCGGATCTTGCGCGCCGCCATCGCCGCTGCCGCGCCCGCGACGGGAGTCGAGCGCGAGCCCCAGGTGCCGGCACCGTAGGGCGCCTTGTCGGTGTCGCCTTCCTCGATCTGGATTTCGTCGGAAGACAGACCGAGCTCGGTGGCGATGATCTGCGCGTAGGTCGTCGCGTGGCCCTGACCCTGGCTCATCGTGCCGAGGCGGGCGATCGCGCTGCCGGTCGGATTGACGCGGATGTCGCAGCTGTCGAAGAGGCCGATGCCGAGGATGTCGCAGACCTTGGTCGGCCCGGCGCCGACGATCTCCGTGAAGGTGCAGACGCCGATTCCCATCAGCTCGCCCTTGGCTCGCTTTGCGGCCTGCTCCTTGCGCAAGCCCTCGTAGTCAACCGCCTTCAGCACCTTGTCGAGCGCGGTCTGGTAGTTGCCGCTGTCGAGCGTCCAGCCGAGCGCCGTGGTGTAGGGGAACTTGTCGGCCTTGACGAAGTTGCGTCTGCGGATCTCGGCCTTGTCGATGCCGAGCTTTTGCGCCAGCACGTCGATCATCCGCTCGATCAGGTAGACGGCCTCGGTGACACGCAGCGAGCAGCGATAGGCAACACCGCCCGGCGCCTTGTTGGTGTAGACGGCGTCGACCCGGCAATACGCCTTGGGAATGTCGTATGACCCGGTGCAGATGCTGAACAGCCCCGCCGGCAGCTTCGTCGCCGAGACGTGCGAATTGAAGGCGCCGTGGTCGGCCAGCGCCGTGAATCGCAACGCCTTGATTCGCCCGTCGGCATCAGCGGCGAGCTCGCCGGTGCCATGGTAATCGCGTGCAAATCCGGTCGTCGAGATGTTGTCGATGCGCGATTCGATCCACTTGATCGGCACGCCGGTGACGATCGAGGCAACGATGGCCACGACGTAGCCCGGATAGATCGGCACCTTGTTGCCGAAGCCGCCACCGATGTCGCCGCCGATGATGCGGATCTTGCTCTCGGGGATGCCCGAGAGCATGGCGACGACCGTACGCACGAGGTGCGGCGCCTGCGACGTCAGGTAGACCGTGAGCTGACCCGTGACCTTGTCGAACGAGGCGACGCAACCGCAGGTCTCGAGCGGACACGGATGGACGCGCGGGTTGAGGATCTCTTCCTTGACCGTCACCGCAGCGCCGGCGAACGCGGCATCGGTCGCCGCCTTGTCGCCCGCCTCCCAGGTGAAGATGTGGTTCGGGTGGGTGCGCTTGCCGTGGCCGACCTCGTCCTTGCCGGCGATGTCCTCGCGGATGATCGGCGCGTCGGCGGCCATCGATTTGTGCGGATCGACGATCGCGGGCAACTCCTCGTAGTCGACCTCGACCGCGTCGGCGCCGTCGGCGGCGGCGTAGCGGTCGCTGGCGATCACCATCGCGACTTCCTGGAGCTGGAAGCACACCTTCTTGTCGGCGAGGACCGCCTGGACATCGCTGCCGAGGGTCGGCATCCAGTCGAGCTTGACCGGCTTGAGGTCGTCGGCGACGAGAACGGCGACGACGCCGGGAACGGCGAGCGCCTTCGACTTGTCGATCGACTTGATGCGCGCGTGCGCATAGGGGCTGCGCACGATCGCCGCGTGC
>DASXIP010000581.1:0-1718 GCA_036497875.1 Caldimonas sp. | reverse complement strand
CGCCAGCAAGCGCCTCTACATCGCCGACCTCGCCGGCCGGCTCGAGGCAATGGAGTGCGGCAAGGTGCCGATGAGCGCCGTCGCCTACCGGCTCTATGCGCGGCGGATGCAGGCGGCGGTCGCCGTCTATCCCGCTGCGCTCCTCGCCACCCAGCTCGGCCGCGCGCACCCCTCGGTGCTGCAGGCGATCGAGCAGCAGCATTTCGAGGCCGAGGGAATGCTGACCGGCGTCGGCAGCGGCCGCGCGCTCGTCGCGACGGCATCGCTCGTGCAGCGGCTGCGCCGGCCGCAGCCGTAGTCGAACGCCGGCGGCGCCGTCGCGAGGCGCCGCAAGCTCAGAAGATGTCCGGCTCTCCCGCCGTCGCGCCGAACTGCGTCTGCAGGAAGTCCATGTCGCAGCCGTCGTTGGCTTGCAGGATGTGCTGGCTGAACATCCAGCCGTAGCCGCGGCCGAAGCGCGGCGGCGGCGGCTGCCAGCGCGCCCGCCGGCGCGCCAGCTCGGCGTCGTCGACCCGGACCTCGAGGCGGCGCTGGGGCACGTCGATCGCGATCGTGTCGCCGGTCTCGACCAGCGCCAGCGGGCCGCCGATGTACGCCTCGGGGGCGACATGCAGAACGCAGGCGCCGTAGCTCGTTCCGCTCATGCGCGCGTCGGAGACGCGCAGCATGTCGCGGACGCCTTGCTTCAGGAGCTTCTGCGGGATCGGCACCATGCCCCATTCGGGCATGCCGGGGCCGCCCTTCGGGCCGGCGTTGCGCAGGACGATGACGTGGTCGGCGGTGATGTCGGCGCGGTCGTCGTCGAGCATCTTCTTCAGCGTCGGGTAGTCGTCGAAGACGACCGCAGGACCGCTGTGGACGAGGAATCGCTCGCTCATCGCACTCGGTTTGATGACCGCGCCGTCGGGCGCGAGGTTGCCGCGCAGCACCGCCAGCGCGCCTTCGGCATAGACCGGCCGCTCGAGCGGACGGATGACGTCGTCGTTGTAGACGCGGACGCCGGCGATGTTCTCGCCGACGGTCTTGCCGCTGACGGTGACGGCGTCGAGGCGCAGGTGCGAAGCGATCCGCTGCATCAGCGCCGGCAGCCCGCCGGCATAGAAGAAGTCTTCCATCAGGTACTGGCTGGTGCCGCTTGGCCGCACGTTGGCGAGCACCGGAACGACGCGGCTGATGCGATCGAAGTCGTCGAGGCCGATGTCGTGGCCGGCACGCCGCGCCATCGCGATGACGTGGATGATCGCGTTCGTCGAGCAGCCCATCGCCATCGCGACGGTGATCGCGTTGAGGTAGGCGTCGCGGGTCTGGATCGCCGGCGGCCGCAGGTCCTCGCCGACCATTGCGACGATGCGCCGGCCGGCCTCGGCCGCCATCCGCGCGTGGCCGGAGTCGGCGGCGGGAATCGACGAGGCGCCGGGCAGGCTCATCCCGATCGCCTCGGCGATCGCGGTCATCGTGCTCGCCGTTCCCATCGTCATGCAGGTGCCGTGGCTGCGTGCGATGCCCGCCAGGATCGCGTTCCATTCGTCGTCGTCGATCAGGCCGGCGCGCTTGTCGTCCCAGTACTTGAACGCATCCGATCCCGAGCCGAGCGTCTTGCCGGCCCAGTTGCCGCGCAGCATCGGCCCGGCCGGCAGGAAGATCGCCGGCAGGTTCGCGCTCGTCGCGCCGAGCAGCATCGCCGGCGTCGTCTTGTCGCAGCCGCCCATCAGGACGAC
>DASXIP010000580.1:0-3693 GCA_036497875.1 Caldimonas sp. | reverse complement strand
TGAGGATCGCAGTCGTCGGACTCGGCACGGTCGGCGGCCTGATCGCTGCGCGCCTGGCGCGCGCCGGCCACGAGGTTTCGGCGTTGGCCCGCGGCGAGACGCTCGAGCGCGTCCGCGCCGGCGGCCTGCAGATCGACAGCGCCGGCACCTCGTTCGCAGTGCCGCTGCACGCAAGCGACGACGCGAGCGGCCTCGGCGTGCAGGAACTGGTCGTGATCGCGGTCAAGGCGCCGGCGCTCGCAGCGGCAGCGCCGGCGATGGCGCCGTTGATCGGCCCCGACACCGTCCTCCTGCCGGCGATGAACGGCGTTCCCTGGTGGTTCCTGCCGTCGGCGCTGCCCGACGAGCCACCGCTCGAAAGCGTCGATCCCGGCGGCCTGCTGCTGGCGCAGCTGCCGCTCGCGCAGGTGCTCGGCTGCGTCGTCCACCTGTCATCGTCGTCGCCGTCGCCGGGGCGAATCCGGCACGGCGTCGGCGAGCGGCTCATCGTCGGCGAGCCGGCGGGCGGCAAGTCGGCGCGCCTCGCCGCCGTCGCGGCCGCGCTGACGAGCGCCGGCTTTCGCGTCGAGGCGAGCGACGATGTGAAGAAGGACGTCTGGTACAAGCTGTGGGGCAACATGACGATGAACCCGGTCTCCGCGCTCACCGGCGCGCTGTCCGATGCCATCCTCGACGACGCCCTGGTGCGCGCTTTCCTGCTTCGCTGCATGGCCGAGGCCGCCGCGATCGGCGCCCAGATCGGCTGCCCGATCGCCCAGCTCGGCGACGAGCGGCTCGCGCTCACGCGCGAGCTCGGCGGCTTCAAGACGTCGATGCTGCAGGATGTCGAGGCCGGTCGCGCGATCGAGCTCGACACGCTCGTCACCGCGGTGCACGAGATCGCCGCTCGTGTCGGCATTGACGCGCCGAACATCGGCGCGCTGCTCGGCCTCACCCGCGTGATGGCGCGCCGGCGCGGCCTCTACCCGCGCTAGCAGGGGCCGGCGCGCGGCCGCCACGAAGCCACCCGTGTCGTGCACGACGTCGCGCCGGCGCGTCGCCGCCCGGCGGGCTCGGCTTGAGCGCTCGTTCGCCATGGATTACGCTCGGGGTTGCATGGAAGTTCTGCAGCTCGACATGTCGGGCCGGCCGCAGGCCTGGATTTCGGCCAAGGAGGCCGCGATCCTTTACGCCAGCGACGGCGTCGCCTGGACCCTCGGCAACACGTTTCACGTGCTGCGCGGCGGCATGCAGCGTCGCACCGGGCTGCAATCGAAGATCGAGGTGCATCCGATCATCGCGGTCCGCGGCTGGGTGCCGAGCCGCGCCTGGCGGCGCTCGCCGGCCCTCAGCAATCCGAAGCTGTTCGCCCGCGACCGCCAGGTCTGCGCCTACTGCATCGGCCGCTTCCACATCGACGACCTGACGCGCGAGCACATCGTTCCCACGTCGCGCGGCGGCGACGACAGCTGGATGAACTGCATCACCGCCTGCCGCGCCTGCAACGGCCACAAGGGCAACCGGCTGCCGGAGGAGGCGCGCATGTCGCTCCACTACCTGCCGTACGTGCCGAGCCTGCACGAGGACATGATCCTGCGCGGCCGGCGCATCCTCGCTGACCAGATGGAGTTCCTGCTCGCCAGCGTACCGCGCTCGAGCCGGCTGCACGCCTGAGCGCATTTCGTCACGGCGCCCGCGCCGCGGTTCACAGTTCTTTGCGCGGCCTTTGTGCGCGGTCGAGACACGGCGCTTGGCTTGTGGTCAACTGCTTCGCGTCCGCCGCCGTTTGACGGTGGGAGCTTTGCCAGGGACTGGGACCATGAGACACATCCTGACCGCGTTGTCAGCCGTTGCCCTTGCCGCGTGCATGACCGCGAATCCGAACGTCGTTCACCCCTACGAGGCGCAGCGCATGTCGCAGGTCTACGACGCGACCGTGCTGTCGGCGCGGCCGGTCACGATCGACGGCAGCCAGAGCGGCCTCGGCGCCAGCGCCGGCGCGATCGCCGGCGGCGTCGCCGGCTCGACGGTCGGCCACAACGGCGGCGCCGTCGTCGCCAGCGTCCTCGGCGCAGTCGCGGGCGGCGTCATCGGCAACGCCGTCGAGCGCGGCGCGACGAGCCAGAACGGGGTCGAGATCATCGTCCAGATGCGCAACGGCGAGCGTCGCGCGATCGTCCAGGGCGCCACGAACGAGACCTGGGCGCCGGGCGATCCGGTCGTTCTCGTCAGTACCGGCGGGCGCACCCGCGTCAACCATGCGCCGGGGGTCAGCCAACCCTCGCCAACGGCGCCGGCTGCGTACCCGACGCCGTCCGAGTACCCGAACGCGCCGGTGCAGCCGGTTGTCTATCCGCCGTCGGGGCCGGTGCCGCCGCGCAGCTGAAGCGCGGCGCCGAGCGTCGCGACGAGCGTGCGGCGGATCTTCGGCCACGCCGGCCCGCCTTGCTCGGCATAGCGCTGATTGACCTCGAGCTCGATGCCGACGTAGCGCTCGGGCGGATGCAGGCGCCGAAGCGACTGCGTCACGCCATCGCTCTTGCCGCGATAGGGATAGTTGCGGCGCAAACGTAGCTCCGGATCGGCGGCCCTCAACGCCTGCAGCCACGCACTCGCGAGTGCCACCTCGCCCGGGCGCCCGGGGTCGTACAGGATGCCGACGTCGGCGGTGCGCACGTGCCCGTGCAGCTCGGGCGTGAAGCTGTGCGACGCAATGTGGACGATGCGATCCGGACTCGTCCGTACCGCCTCGGCGATCGCCGCCGCGACGCGCTCGCGGTGCGGGTGGTAATGCGCGGCGAGGATCTCGCGCCGCTCGCGCAGGCTCAGATGCCGCGTCGCCTCCGAATGCAGCTCGGGGTTGCCGACCGTGCGATTGAGGTCGACAAGGAGTCGCGTCGTCTCCTCGAAATAGAGCGGCGCGTGAAAGCGCTCGGCCATCTCGCGCGCGAGCAGGAGCGCGCCCGGATCCCAACCGCGGTGCGTCGGCAGCAACGCTTCATGGCCGACGAAGAGATGACGGTAACGCTCCGGCACGACGTTGCCGGCATGCTCGCAGGTGAGGATGAGAAGGTCGCTGCCGGCTTGCATCGGCGCGATTCTGTCCGAAGCCAGACAGCGGACGATGCCGGCAAGCCGCGACCGGTCGCCGGCCGATCTGCCCTATGCGGCCGAGCTCGTGATGTTGCCGGTGGCCGTGGACGTGCCGCTCGCGCCATAGCCGAGGCTGTCTTGCAGCTTGCTCAGGAAGGCCTGCAGCGTCACCGGTGTGGCATTTCCCGCGGACGAGGCCGCCGAGTTCGCCTGCAGGTCACTCTCGAGTTTGGTGAATGCCGTCTGCAGGTCGGCCGGGGCATTACCGCCCGCCACCTGTGAGATCAGTGCCGACAGTCCCGACGAGAACGACGAGGCCGAGTGCGACGGATCCGCAGCCCCGTTCGTCGCGCCACCCGCCGCGGTCTGCTCGCCCTTCACGGCCTCGAACAGGGTGTGCATCAGGTCGTGCACGTCGCTCTGGATCGCGCTCGTCGAAGACGATGCGTCCTGCCCGTTGCCGCCCGTCGCCGCATCACCTCCCGCAGAAGGGGCGGTTTGAGGGACGGAAAGCCCCAGGCTTTGCAGAGCGTCCATCACGGCATGGCCCATGTGGCCACCGCGACCGTGCCGGTGCGCGCCCTGCACGCCGCTCGCGCCGCCTGCGGCATCGCCGTCGCT